>JBNMJP010000280.1:0-2694 GCA_050873905.1 Jutongia sp.
AAGAAATGTCCTGCCGTCTCCCAGACAGGAGTAAATATAGTAATATCCTTTTCCGTCAGGAACAAATTTCCAGGTATTATTTGCTTTTGCTTTGGAAGCAGAGTACTGGATGACATTTGTACCATTTACCGCTTTCGCACCGCAGACATCCATATACAGACCACTGTTTACGTTTTTCAGCATATATGTTTTGCCGGTATCAATGCTGCTTGTGGAACCGGAGGTATTGCCTGAAGACGGATACACGGCAGTGATGGCATTGATGATCTTTGGTTGTGTAACTGCACCGGTACTGCGGTTAAATAAACCGAAACCATATGTGCCGGTTACGCCGTTGTCCCACCAGATTGGAATACAACCGTATTTCTTTGCGTAAGTGCAGACTTTGGAAGCAAATTCCACACGACATGCCGTGTTGTTTGAATCGAAAGCAGATTTATCAATGGCACCGTATTCTCCGATCACGACCGGGTATCCCTGGCTGCAGAATTTGTTATACAGACTGTTAAACTGGGATTTCAGATAAGACTCATCGCCCCAGGAATCAACCTTTGAGCTGTTGTTTGCCTTGCTTCCCCATTGGGTTGCCGTGGTACTTTCTTCTCCGCAGAAGCCCCAAGGATCATAATAATGAACAGAGATCATGATGCGCTTTCCGCCGGCAGTGCAGTTGGTGTCGGTAGGAACCCGGAAACCATAATCGCCTACAGTGTAATTGATGTTAGTGTTCCAGCCCGGGAGCATTAACCAGCGCTTCGCATTGTTTCCACCGGAAGTGCGTACGGTATCTACAAAGATCTGATTGAGCTGGTTGATATTTTCATAATATGTTCTGTTTGGAGTTCCGTAAGTGCCATCATATTCTTCATTCATGGATTCGAAGATCAGGTGCTGGTCATATGAGCGGAAACGTGTGGCGATCTGTTTCCAGCAGGCTTTGTATTTGGCACGGATCGCAGTCTGGTTGGAACCGTCGCAGAAAAGCCAGCCGCCATCGACAGAGTGATAGCCATCGCCGTGCATGTTAATAATGACATACAGATCATTAGCAATACACATATCAACTACCTGCTGTACCCTGTTTAACCAGGATGAATCGATGGTGTAACTTGAGTTGCTGCTGATCTTGCCCAAATAGGAAACCGGAATACGGATGGAACGAAAACCGGCATTTTTTACTGCCTTGATCAGATTGGCGTTGATCGTAGGATTACCCCAGCTTGTTTCATTTGGCGTTCCGTTCAGGGATGCTTCCAGCTGATTTCCAAGGTTCCAGCCGGCTCCCATTGCGGATGCGATCTGGCTCTGGTTCAGATCAACAAAGCTCGCAGCTTTTGCAGTTTTTGGAGCAGAAAAACCATGAAAACCATTGAGCGTGGACAGTGTTACAGCTGCCGCCATTACGACAGCAAAGATTTTTTTAAATCTCATAAACCCTCCTTTGAAAAAGCTTTGCCTTTTCGAAATATTTTTTGTTTTGCTCACCCTGAAATACATGTTAGCATGGTTTGTATAAAATGACCATATATAAAACAATTCATAAAATAAAATCGGCAAAAATGACAAAAATACTGCAACTTAAATGATTTACTATAACATTTAAGTCGGATAAATTGCACAAATTTGGGAACGTAGTATGTACAACTTTTCGGCTGGGAAGAACGTATCCGGCACTATGGTTTTGCCTTTGGAGCTTTGGAGAAACTTGTTATAATGAGAGAAAACAGGTGTTCAGCAACCCAATGGAGTGGAAAAAATTATAATGGTTCCGTTGCGGTTATCTGAAAAGTATGACCGGGATTTTTACGTGGTTGTATCACGTCTCACCAAAATCGGCGTGATCATTTTGTGAATGATCTCGGTCTGAGGAGCCGGCCGGCGTTTTTTCATTTCATTCATCAGGGAAACCAGTAGTTTCATGGCTTCATGTGCAATTTTGTCAATCTGCTGTCCTACAGTGCTGATCGGGATAATTGCTTCAGAGGCAATGGGGGAATCATCATATCCGATGATCCGGTAGTCATCCGGAAGAGTGCCGTAATCTCTCATCAGCAGATTTAGAAAAATATTGGCATGGGTGTCATTGGCGAGAAAGATTCCTTTTCGTTTGTCCGGATATTTTTCTTTGATCAGGTTGTAGACCTCACCAATGCGCTGCTGTGTTTCCGGATAGCTGTTACCGAGATCTGTAAGGATCATCTTGTGTCTGATATTGTACTGCTGACAGGTATCACGAAAACCCTGGATACGGCCGTAAGAAGGGACGGACGGAGAAACATCGGAATTTATGTGGATCAGGATGTCACAGTTGTTTTTGACAAGGAGACTGGAAGCCTGCACGGCTCCCATATAGTTGTCAGTATTGATGCTGTTTACATACTCATCCTCCCGTTCAATGGTGACGACAGGAATGTGATAAGAAGCCAATTCCTGTGATGGGATCGTATGGCTTAATACAATGAGTCCCTCAATCTTGTAGGCAAGGAGTTCCTGAAGATATTTTCGTTCTGTTTCTTCAGAGCCGTTGCTGGTAAACACCAGAAATTTATATCCAAAAGTTTCATAAGTAGATAAGATCTGGTTTAACATTTCTGAGTAATAATGAAGGAATAAATTGGGTAACAGAATGCCGACAAATTCGCTTTCGCCATTTGCCAGCACCTTTGCGAGCTTGTTTTCCTGATAATTCAGATC
>JBNMJP010000281.1:0-2668 GCA_050873905.1 Jutongia sp.
CATAGCGGCATCTGCAGATTTCTTATTTTGCTGGTAAGGATTGCTCTCGTCACTGTAGCTGATCTTGGTCGTGGTAGTGCCGCCGGCGGTGTAGACGGTGCCGCATTCGGGACATACCGCGGTCCGCAGGGACACTGTGGCGGAGAGAACCTTGCCGTTGTTCTGTGCGGCCTTGTTGTAAGCGTTCGTTACATGCTCCTGTTCGTGGGCACGAACTCTGGAGGAGGAAGCCTGTGGTGAAATATGGGATGCAGATTTGAAGGAGACCATTTCGTTGGAACCGTCCTGATATTTCCGGTTCTTGCAGGTCTCGCATTCTGCGGGAGAAGATTTTCTGCCGGGCTTTTCTACATCGGATTTTCCGGGATTCAATACAACACCTTTCTCCTCGGATTGTGCGGAGGATACCGAGCCGGCAGAATAACCGTATCCGTAATTACCGGACAGACTATAATTATTATAATTACCGATTCCGTAAATACCTGTCATAGGACTTCTCCTTTCTGCATAATGTTTTCATTGGTTGATTCGATACTCTTCTATGTGCCCTCATTGTAGCACCTGTATTCGGTAAGGGCAAGTTAAGATTGCTGAAAAATCTGCTCAACTTCCGAGACTACAGAGGTCGTACCCAATATTACGATAGGATCCGAAAAAGAATCCGCCAGAGTCATTGCCTGTTCCACAGAATCCGTCCATTCTGTACCAATGCCCTCTCCCTCCAATGTCTCCTGCTGATTTTTGGAAAAATGATAGTGGGGATTCCCAGATCTGGTGAGGATAATCCGGTCAGCCATATCCTCCATGGACCGGACTACTCCGGCATAGTCCTTATCTTCCGGAATCCCTACAATAACAGTGCAATTCCGAATCCCCAGATGTCGCAGGACTTCTTTTACATTTTCACAGCTGGCAGAATTGATACAGGCATCCAGCAGAACAAACGGCTCGGAACGCAGGACTTCCATGCGCCCCGGCCAGTGCAGCAGAGACAGGTTTTCCCGGACGGCGGACAAAGGAAAAGCTTCGGATTCCCTGCCAAGATCAGACAGCACATCCACACACACAGCCAGTGCCAGAGCACAGTTTTTCGCCTGATGTTCTCCTAATAACGGAATCCGTAGATCCGGATAAATATCATCTCCAATCACTACATCAAACTGCATCCCGGAAGAAGTATAGCGAATGTTTTTTGTCAGAAAATCCCGACCGTAGATTTTACAGGGAACCTGCAAGTCCCTGGCACGGCACAGCAGAATTTCCAATACTTCCGGTTCCTGCTCCGCAAGATAGACACACTTCTGCTCTCCCGTGATAACGTGGGATTTATCTTCTGCAATAGCGGTCAGAGTTTCACCCAGTTCCCTCGTATGCTCCAGAAAAATCCGGTTGATCACGGCATAATCGTGACGCACATTATTCACATCATCGTATTTCGCACCTTTGCCACATTCCAGTACATTGAAATCTGTATGTTTTTCCGAAAAAAAGGTCAGTGCCAGATCGGCCTGGATCCCCATGGGACTGATACATATTGACTCCGGCAGATCAGAGGCAATATTCAGAATCTCCGGCTGGATCTCTGTCATCAGACGGCAGAAGTCCGATTCACTGATCATCGTATCATTGATACGGAAGCGTTCCCGAAAGTCCGTGATATGAGGGCTGGTCATCAGTCCCACAGAGAACCTCGCCTGCAGGATTTTGGAGATCATGTTGGCAACGGAGCCTTTCCCCTTGCTTCCGGTGACAACGACACAGGGAGTGTCAGATTTTTGATGAAGCAGGGATCTGGTCAGTTCAGGGTGTCGTTTTCCGGCATCCTTTGCAACATAATCCTGATAGGAGGCAGCCCGCAGATAAGAGGCATAGACAAAGTCTTCCGCCTCCTCAGGCGTAATAATTTTATGAAATTTCAGTGGTGTTTCGGAAGTATTTTTCACACTAAGTCCTTTATATAAAGTCAGATTGTATCGTTTCAATAATTTTTCCCGCAACATTTATGCCAGAAGCTTTTTCGATGCCTTCCAGTCCCGGCATAACGTTAATTTCACAAAAATAAGGTTTTTCTCTGCCGAAGAGCAGATCAATTCCCAGAAAATCCAGTCCGGTCTGCTCATAAATATCTGCGGCAATCGTACGGATGGCCGGTGTGATTTCAAAAGGTTCCACAGAAGCCCCCAGAGCCACATTGGCGCGGAAATCACCCTGGGATCTGCGTTGCATGCATGCCACCGCTTTTCCGCGGATACTGTAAAATCGCATGTCTCTGCCATAGCTTTCCGAGATAAATTCCTCGAAAAGCCATTCTTTTGAGGCCGGGTAGGTGGCGGATAGTTTTTCATAATCTTCCCGGTTCTGAATGCAGACAATCTCCTCTCCCATGGAACTTTCCAGTCCTTTTCCCACAAAGGGAAGTCCTAATCGTTCTACAATGGAAGCAAAAGGTAACAGTGAAGTTCCCAGAATATATTTCGGTATCAGAAGGGCTTCGGAATGAAGCCTTCGTACCTGTTCAAACTTATTAATGTAGATATTATAAGCATTTAAAGGATTATAGCTTCGGGTGGCAAGTGCATTTACAGCATCTTTTTCCCTGCCCCATTTGTAACGGTGGATCACAAAATCCACAGGTTCCAGTACTTTTCCCTGATTCATAATACCATCC
>JBNMJP010000282.1:0-2659 GCA_050873905.1 Jutongia sp.
GATATCACATACCTTGCCGGGAGTGTAGTGGGTACAATTCTGACAGGAAATAGCATCGTCCTTGCTTGAGTTTGTGCAGTTACAGTTGTCGCAGCGGCAGTACTTGGTACATCTTTCCGCTACTTCCTTCATGGTTTTTGCGTCTTTTTTCATACTTGAATCCTCCAGTCCAGCACAATTTATAGTTAAGACAAAGACAAAGCTGCTGTCTCCGGAGTTTTACAGCAGCCAGCTTTGTCGTGGTACTATTATGTACAGAAAGCAGGTTTTTTATGATAGTGATAAAAATTATTGATATAAAAAATTTTATGGCACATCTGTTATTGCAGGAAACCTTTGATCATTTTTTACTTTTTGAAGCAAGGGCGGTCACTTCATCAGAAGTAATATGGAAGGGGAAAAGACGTGCGGAGTGGTATGATAGTGAGAGGTGGCAGCTGTTTCAGGAGGAGAGAGGAATCCATGATTGCGGTTATATGACCTGGGGCGAAATGCGGGAAAACATATTTCAGTTTATTAAAGGAAAGAAGTCACCGGACAAAATGTATATCGATCTGGAGACTTCCGAGAAGCAGCGGCAGCAGATCCTTGGAGAGAAAATGGTCTTGGAAAGGGATCAAATGCCATCGCTGCGCCTGCAGATCCGTTTTGAGAAGGGAGAGCTTATAATGGTGCCTGTGGTTTCCTATCCGGCATTTACATTAGATAAATCAGGGGAAAACCTGTGGGAAGAGGCATTGCAGGTCTTTTTGCGGCACTACAAAATAGCATTTCAGAAAGAAGCTTAAAAAGAAACAGGCAGCATAGATTTTTTCGTGCGGTTTGTTTTACGTAAATCGTTACGTGAATTTTGGGATTGCGCTTGCTAAATGACTCATAAACGTATATAATAATATAAATATATGTGTTTGAATGGGGCTTGTTTGCGCCGGACAAAGGAGAAGGAGGCTCCGGAATGAGCAGGGAGCTTATGAAAAAGGATGAATGGGGGGATCTAGCATGGATAATTCGATTGCAAGCAGACTGCGTAGAAAGAAACGCCTGGGAGATTTGCTGCTTGGAGCGGGTGTTATTACACAGGAGCAGTTGGAGGAAGCATTAAAGAAGCAGAAGGAAGCCGGAAATGGTCAGAAGCTTGGTATGACCCTTGTGGACATGGGAATCATGAATGATGAGATCATTGCAGAGGCACTCTGTCACCAGATGGGACTGGAGCGTGTACATCTGGCAGGTATCACTATTGAGGATGAGGTGCTGGCTTTGGTTGACGAGAAGGTTCTGCGAAAGTATATGCTTTTACCATATGAGTTTGCTCCGGACAATCCGAATGTCCTTCGTGTAGCGTTTTCAGATCCGCTGGATATGATCGCAATGGATGATCTTTCGATCATTACTGGTATGCAGATTGAGGTTCGTGTTACCACGGTCAAGGATGTATCACAGGCATTGGATCGTTTCTATGGTAATTCCGAGGCGATGAAGGTGGCAGATCAGTTTGCTGCGGAGCGTCGTGAGAAATATGGCAACAATAAGGATGATAAAGGGGAGTCTGAGGAGGTTAAGCAGGCACCGATCGTTCGTCTGGTAAATCAGATCATTGAGCAGGCAGTACATAAGAGAACGTCCGATATTCATTTTGAACCGTTGGAGAATCAGCTCCGGATCCGGTTCCGTGTCGATGGTGTACTTCAGGAGGCGATGCGCCATGATATTTCCCTGTTGTCAGCGATGGTTGCCCGTATCAAGATCGTTGGTGGTATGGACATTTCCGAGAAGCGTAAACCGCAGGATGGTCGTATGACACAGATCGTTGACCGGCAGGAGTATGATATCCGTGTATCTATCCTTCCGACGGTATACGGCGAAAAGATCGTTATGCGTCTTGCACAGAAGACGGCGCTCAGTCGTGATAAGAAGGACCTTGGATTTGAACCGGAGGAGCTTCGCCGCTTTGAGGATATCCTGAAGCATCCGAACGGTATCATGCTTGTTACGGGACCTACCGGTTCCGGTAAATCTACCACGCTTTATACGGCACTCAGTGAGTTAAACACGGAGGAAGTAAATATTATCACGGTAGAGGATCCGGTCGAGGCAAATATTAACGGTATCAATCAGGTGCAGGTGAATGCCAAAGCGGGACTTACCTTTGCGGCGGCACTTCGTTCAATCCTGCGTCAGGATCCGGATATTATCATGATCGGTGAGATTCGAGACGGCGAGACCGCAGGGATTGCCGTTGAGTCCGCTATTACAGGTCACTTGGTAGTTAGTACACTCCATACAAACAGTGCGGCAAGTACCATCAGCCGTCTTGCGGATATGGGAATTGAGAATTATCTGATCTCTGATGCGGTGATCGGAGTAATCGCACAGCGTCTTCTTCGTCGTGTCTGCCCGCGTTGCAAGCGTATGGTGCCGGCGGATGATCTGGAAAAGAAGGAGCTTGGTATTCCGGAAGAGAAGTGGGGGGAGGAAGTATTGATCCCTCACATTGAGCCAAATGAAGAATGTCTGGAGTGCGGTGGTGCCGGCTATAAAGGTCGTATCGGTATCTATGAGATCATGCAGATGTCTCCGGCACTGAAACGTATTATCGCCACCGGCGGTACTGCAGAGGAACTGGAAAAAGAGGCAATCAAGGAGGGCATGAACACAC
>JBNMJP010000283.1:0-2658 GCA_050873905.1 Jutongia sp.
AAGTACCGCTCTGCCGGAGGTCTCTTTTCAAAGCTTGGGAAGCTCTTTAAAAAATGTCTCCCTCGGCACCTCTCTTAAATGCTCCCTGCCCAGAGCCTGTGCCACCTGATTCATCTCTGCCGGCACTGCAGCATAGTCCGGTGTCAGATCTGCATGAGATCCCTTGGTATCCACAATACAAAGGCTCAGGCCTGCCTTTTCAAAGTCACTGTGAACCTGCTTCACCTCCGGATGCTCCTTATCCTCAAAGTCAATAAAGATCATACCACCAACACTACAGGCCATCTGATCCATCAGACCACATGGCTTGCCAAAATATATATTCTCTGCATACTGGCCGATCTGTGCGATCTCAATACTGGAAACTGTCATATCATTGTAAAGCCCGGAAAGGATTGTGCCGATCAGGCTCTCAAATGCTGCGGAAGAAGACATTCCGGCTCCCATCAGCACATCACTGGTAATATACGCCGTAAAGCCACCTACCTGATGACCGCGCTCCTTCATCCCTGCTGCCACACCACGGATCAATGCTGTGGTGGTACTTTTCTCTGCTTCCTTCAGGTCAAGATCCTCTACATTGACCTCCTCCATCGGAAAATCACCGGAAACCAGACGGATCACCGGCTCCTCTGCCTTTGCCACGATCGCAATGGCATCCAGATTGATCGAGGTTGCAAGTACCATACCGTTCTGATGATCCGTATGATTGCCACATACCTCGCTGCGCCCCGGCGCACTGTATATCTCAATTTCCTTTTCCGAAGGGAATAACTCGGTAAACCGGTCAATCGCCCGGATATACCGCTCTCTATTATAAGGGACTCTCTGTTCATCCACATAGATCTCTTTGATCTTATGATCCAGTAATCCCTGCTCCAGAGATTCCCGTACACTCATGATATCCTGCATGTCTTTTCCTCCATGTCATATTTGTTGCCTCATAAAGTGTACCATATCAAGTTTTGTAATGCAACAAAACTGACGGAAATCAGCATTTTCCTATACATTAAAAAACGCAAAATATCAATTCATTTCGATATTTTGCGTTCGCATTATTTATTACTCATTATATTTAATGATAAACTTCTGTGTGCTGCTGTCTGATTTCGGTGCAAATTTAAGATGGGAGTTCTTTACCGCACCATCGATCAGATCCAGATATAATCCATTGATATTTTTAATACATACGGTTCCATCGTCGTTGTATTCAAAGGTCAGCTTCTGACTGTCAAATCCGGCAAAATCCTGATATACATCCTTCGTTGAACTGCAGACCGTATAGTTTTTCCGGCAGCCCCGGAGACGCCAGAAACCATTATTGCAGCTCAGATAAAAGCTTTGATCCGTCTGGCCGCTGCGTTCAGACAGAAATACGGATTCTCCCTGTGTATCCCAAAGATCCAGACAAAGATTCTGATCATCCGCTGTACAGATTGAAAATTCTAAGCCGGTGGTCAGATAATCCTTATCCCGGGTTACCTGATATGCCCGGTAAAACTGAGAAATTGCCACATCTCTCGTAACCTCATCCCAGTCAGAGTTAACCTTTGCTGCATTATATACTACATTTCCTGCCTGTGTTTTACGAACCATTTTCTGCAGCAGAGCATTATATTGACCCGCACTCAATTTCTTATTTTTAACTTTCTTTCCTGCTTTAAACAACGTCTTTCCTGTCGCCTTACACCATTTCGCTGCCAGCTTGTAGAATTCCTTTCTGGTCAGTTTCTTATTATAATTTTTAAGAATGCCCTTGTAGGTCAGATTTGCGTTTTTGGCAAGCATAATATTCGTCTGGCAATCCCTTCTTGCTCCTGCCAGATAAGCATCACCAAAGGAAACATTACTCTTACGGATATAGCAGATGCGGCCGTTCCATTTGATCTGCGTCCATTCGGAATTATAATCCTTCTTTATAATCTCCAATGTCTCCCCCACCGGAACAACACCATAACAATTCACCGGCTGGGAATCGTCTGCCTGGGAATAAATATAAAACCAGTTATTCTGATCCGATATATTTCCTGCCACAGCTTTCATCTTTACCTTATTTTTCCTGCCCGGATACTTCGGCTGATTGACCGACACCAGATTGCTCACATTGATATACTTCTTATTCAGATACATCAGTCTTCCCTTATAAATGACTCCGAAATAAGTGTATCCATTACAGGTATATGTCCAGTCACGAATATAAATGGTCTCTCCCGCCTTCACACCTTCATTTCGGAAGCCATAACTGCTCGCAAGAAAGGAACCATCCTTCTCCATGGTGTAAATACACTGAATCGGCTTTTCCGAACCTCTGATATCTACAAAGTCCAGATTGTCAACCCATGCTGTGCTGGTATATCCGGTCACCGCCTTTACGGGCTCCACGCATGTGATCGCTGTCATAACAAGAACGAGCATCACACAGATCCATCTTCCCACTGCATTGCTTATTTTTTCATAGTGCTACCTCCTTCTGAATTTTGGTAGTGTCAAAAAACTACCTTTTTTTTACTCTAAAACCTTTATTTTCGGAGGTTTGCAATAAAAAAGAGCATTGACCTCCTTTTTTTGATATAATGTCCTTGACCAAAATTCCAAAATATCGAAAGGAATCAACGCTCATGAACATTATACTTTATTTATTAACTTACATCAATTACC
>JBNMJP010000284.1:0-2656 GCA_050873905.1 Jutongia sp.
ACCGATGATTGTGATTTCTCCGGAGATACCTGTACGATCTGCTTCAGCACATCCAGGTCAAATCCAATCGCAGCTCCGCGACCATCATCTGCATATCCACGCCACTGGCTGAGTAAATCATCCTGATAGGAAAAACAGGTTACATAATATCTGAAATCAGCGTTGTTTTCATTGAAAAATTCGTCTGTAAACAGTCTCATATATCCTTTAAATCGTTCTAATGAAATTTTTTCTTTCAGTAAATCCGAAGCATTCTTGTATGCATTTTCAAACTCTCCATCATAATATCGGCAAATCCAGCTGATTTCCATAGAGTCATTAGATTTCAGGATATTCGTCAGGCGAAGAGATCTGTGGTTTAAAATAGAATTTAATGACTCCAGGCTACAATAATGGTATACTATCATCTTTTTTCTCCTTCAAATGTTCATGTTGTAAATTAACAACAGCAATATAATTATATCAGATTCAAATGGCAAATCTGTAAATTCCAGGAATCCATACAAAGTGACATGCTCTCGCCACTTAAATCTTACAGATTTTGAAGTGGGAGCTTCCTGCTCAATTGCCCTTCAGGGCAAAGCTAAAACAGGCTATCCCCGCGTGTCCCGCGGTTCTTTTTTTATCCGGTTACGGATCTTTTCTGTGCTATTATGCACATTTTTTATATATTCTTTTTCCTTCTTTCAGAATATTGACCGCCGCATTCACATCCCGGTCCATCCGGTTTCCACATTCGCATAGGTATATCCGTTCTGATAATGCCAGCTCTTTCTTCTTATGTCCGCATACGCTGCATATCTTACTGGATGCAAAATATCTGTCTACTTTTATCAGATATTTTCCACGTTCTTCCAGCTTATATCCAAGCAGGGAAAGGAACTGACCGAATCCGTTATCCTGTATCCCTTTTCCGAAATGCAGGCCTCCGGCTATCCCCTTCAGGTTCAGATCCTCCACACATACTGCGTCATAGTCTTCTGCAAGGCTGTGGCTGAGCTTATGCTGGAAATCCTTCCTCTGGTTCTTTATCTTTTCATGATATAAAGCAACCTTTTTCTTCTGTTTCTGATAGTTACGGCTGCCCTTTTCACATCTGGAAAGTTTTCTCTGTTCCCGGGCAAGCTTTTTCTCTGCATTCCGGTAAAACATGGGATATCCGGCTCTTTCACCGGTAGAAAATACACACATCCCATGCATGGCAAAATCCATCCCCAGGAATTTTTCCGCCTGTCTTTTCTCCGCTGTTTGGTTTTCACAGTCGAACAGCAGGCTGGCAAAATATTTTCCGGACAGTTTCCTGCTCACAGTCACTGATTTCAGCTTCCATCCCTCCGGGATCATACGGTGGAGTTTTATTTTTACCGGCTGCATCTTTGGCAGTTTCAGGAACCTGTCCTGCAGACAGATATTCCCATTTACCATATTCGTTGTATAGGATTTCCGCGAATGTTTTTTTGATTTATAATGCGGAAATCCCACTCCCGGTTCCCGGAAAAATTTCCGGAAAGCCCCTTCCAGATTTAACTGTACATTCGCCAGCACAAGAGAATCTACCTCTTTCAGCCATGGATATTCTTTTTTATATCCGGCCGGCGTATTTTTCAGCATCTTTTTTTCTTCCTTCATTTTTCAGATACCCCCTTTATGAAGTATTCTCTTATTTTTCTGAGACCATCTTCATCCATTCCGTACTGGTCGATAATCGAACCATCCTCAAGATGAATGATGTCCGTACAGCAATCTAAAATCAGTTCCAGGTCATGGGTAATGACATACACAGTGATTCCAGCATCCCTGACCTGCCGCAATACATTTGCAACCTCTTTCATATGCCTGTAATCAAGGCCACTGGTCGGTTCATCAAAAAACAGGATCGAGCGTTTTGAAGCGATTACCGAAGCAATCGCAACCCTTTGTTTCTGGCCACCGGACAGGGACATGGGATGCCTGTCCTTAAAATCCAGTAAATCTAACCGACTTAGGATTTCTTCTGCCCGCTTCTGGTTTGCTTCCTCCATACTGATCAGCACTTCATCAAGGACCGACTCGGTGAAAAGCTGATGATTTACCTCCTGCATGACCATATAGCAGGTATTCAGCCGGTCTTTCGGACGGTATTTCTTTCCGTTCCAGACAATCTCCCCACAGTGCTTCTCCAAGCCGCAGAAACAGCGTGAAAAAGTGGATTTCCCGGCGCCGTTATTCCCGATAATTCCAACGATCCGGTTCGTAGGGATTTCACAATCCATGATATGTAAGGTTTCCGGTTCGTTTTTATAGGCAAAGTGGAAATTACGAAGCGCAAGGGCGGTCTTTGCCTGCTGCGGTAAAACCGGAGGCAGGAGACGCTCCAAAGCAAACGTGCGCAGTCCCATATCGGAACGCTGCTGCTCCGTGAGCTGCTCAAATTCTGCCGCAGAATAATCATGACTCACCTGCCCGTCTGCCAGATAGATAAACCGATCCGCTAGACCGCGAAGATAATAAAGCCGATGTTCCGATACAATGATTGTTTTCCCCTGCGATTTCCAAAACGCAAGAATCTTTCTCAAATCAAGGATGGAAGCCGCATCCAGGTTAGATGAGGGTTCATCCATAACAAGAACATCCGGTTCCATAATAGATACCCCGGCACAGGCAATCTTTTGTTTCT
>JBNMJP010000285.1:0-2652 GCA_050873905.1 Jutongia sp.
ACCACGCTGACCTCCTTTGAAAAGGTTCTGAAAAATAAAGAGAGTGGAGTGAAGGACAGCACACAGACCTCTGCACGGGAGACAGAGATGCAGAAAACTGCCGGTACGTCAGAAACAGAGAAAAGCAGCCGGGAAAGTTCCGATACAGGTAAAGTGTTTTTTACCGATCCGGTAACAGGACAGGCTGTGACTTATGAAGATGTGGTGTCATCTGCTGATACATCAGAGAAGACGAACCAGACGGGGAATGTTTCAGCAGCATCCAGGACAACCACAGCAGATTCCATGAAAAAGACGAAGTATGACTCGTGGTTTCAAAAGGCGGCGCAGAAGTATAATGTTTCCGAGAGTCTTCTCAAGGCGATTGCAAAAGCGGAATCCAATTTTAATGCAAAAAGCGTATCCAGCGCCGGGGCAATGGGCGTGATGCAGCTGATGCCTGCGACAGCCAAAAGCCTTGGTGTGACAGATCCGTATGATGCCGGACAGAATATTATGGGAGGGGCGAAGTGCATTTCCCAGAAACTCAAAGAATTTAACGGGGATGAGAGAATGGCGCTGGCTGCTTACAATGCCGGCAGTGGAGCTGTGAAACGATATGGTGGCATACCTTCTTATTGTAAATCATATGTTAATAAGGTGCAGAGCTACAAAAAGGCATATGAGACAGCCGGAGCCGTGTGAGAGCTGAGAGCCGGAACGACATATGCAGATATGGAGCTGACGACAGAATGTATTAAGGGGAAGAAACCATGAAAAAATATATAATCTGGGACTGGAATGGAACGATCATTGATGATGTGGGGATTGCATTGGATGCGGTCAACGATATGCTTCGGGAACAGGACAGACCGGAGATAACCTTAGAGGAGTATCGAAAAGCAATGGATACTCCTATTCTTCGTTTTTATGAGCAGTTTTTTGATATGGATGTCACAGATTTTGACTGGATCGCCGAGCGTTTTCAGAGTTATTATGAGACTCATAAGGATCAGCTGAGACTGCATGAAGGCGTAGAGGGGCTGTTGGAAAGCTGCCGGCAGCGAGGATGTCATCAGGTCATTTTGTCCTCCTCTGCCACAAGGATCATTCAATTTTATGCAGTACTGTTTGGAGTAGCAGATTATTTTGAGGCGGTGCTGGGAGCGGACGATCTGCTGGCATCGGGGAAGATAGAGCGCGCCGTAGAATATTTTGAGCAAAATAAAATACCAAAGGAAGAGACGGTCATGATCGGTGATTCTGTTCATGACTTTGAGGTGTCTCAGACCCTTGGTATTGATTGTATTTTAATGAGCGGTGGTCATCAGGATCTGCAAAGTCTGCAGGCGTGTGGCTGCCCGGTGATCACTTCTTTTCAGGATCACTCCATCCCTGAATTCTGAGTCCCTTCGGATAATGGTTTTTCAGAAGTCCGTTCTGGGCTTTGCCCCAGCCAAGAGTGCAGCCCTCATAACACACCAGGGTCCATCCCTTCCAGGAGTCAGGACACGGGATAGTTTCGCCCTGAAGATAACGGCAGGTGTCTTCGTAGCTGCAATCCAGACTATGTGCTGCTTCCGATGGTTTTAAAGCCTTTGCAAGTGCATGAGCCGGTTCAAAGCGGTTTTTCTTGCGGGTTCCCAAATGAAGACCGGTCCGAAGGACCCTCAAACCGGCAAGGGGCGGAACCGAAGCCGGGATCAGATAAAGCTCGTCCCCAAACAGTTCCATTCTGCCCCCTGCAAGAGCAGGATATGCGGAGAATGGAGTGTTTAAATATGTTTCTTTAAATTCTGTAAAGTCTGTCAGTTCAGGCTCTTTTTTCTTTGATTTTCCCTTTTTCTTCTTGCTTTTGGAGGAGTGGCCGCTACCGGCAGCTGTATCCATCAGAAAAGAAGCCGGCAATGGCGTGCCTGCTTTCCGGAGACGTGCAGCAAAGTGACCCTCTCCCCGGAGCTTATGAGGCCAGAGACGAAGTACCCTGGAAGAGATTTCCTCCGGAAAATCTCCGGAAATCCCATCGGATAAACCGGCATACTCCGGAAACGCAGCAGCCCGTTTGCCGAGGGCGGTGTCATGCCAGTCTGTCAATGTGTAATCAGGATGTGTATTCAGAAACCACTGGATCATTGCCTCGTCCTCCTCCGGTGCGAAGGTACAGGTGGAGTAGACAAGGACTCCCCCCGGCTGCAGCATCTGATCGGCATGCTCCAGGATCATTTTCTGGCGGTCAGCGCAGAGGGTAACATTGTCAAGGCTCCATTCCTCTATGGCAGTATCATCCTTACGGAACATACCCTCTCCGGAGCATGGGGCATCTACGACGATGCGGTGAAAAAACATAGGGAAATGAGCCGCCATGTTTTCTGTGGATTCATTACATACCAACGCATTTGGGATTCCCATACGTTCGATATTCTGGGAAAGGATCCGGGCACGGTTTGGAAAAATTTCATTGGATACCAGGAGTCCGTCTCCCCGTAATAGTGCAGCAATATGAGTGCTTTTGCCGCCGGGAGCCGCACAGAGATCGCAGACCAGTTCTCCGGGCTGCGGGTCTAACAGGCTCACCACAGACATGGCGCTGGGCTCCTGAATATAATAGGCTCCCGCCTCGTGAAGAGGGTGTCTGCCGGGACGATCCTCCGGCTGGAAATAGTAACCGTCTGC
>JBNMJP010000286.1:0-2645 GCA_050873905.1 Jutongia sp.
TATCTTCCGGAATACTGATATATATTTCATCCGTATCATCCGCATTCTCATCTCCCCTGGCATCAACAGTCTCCTTCAGGGAGTCAATATAATACACACCGTTCTTATAGACAAGCATAGTCAGACAGCCACATATAACCGCGATATATATGGTAATTATACAGGTCAGTCTCCACTGCAGTGACATCTTTTTCATCGATCGGACTCCTCTCGTAGTTTATATCCCTCGCCGACCTTGTTCAGGATCGGATCATATCCAAGCACCGCCTTGAGCTTTCTCCGAAGCGAAGACATATGTACCCGGATGGCTCCGCTGAAGCTGTCCACAGATGCATCCCAGACATGCTCCATCAGTTCCTCCTGGCTCACAGGTCTGCCCAGGTTGAGCAGCAGATATTCCAAAATTCCATTCTCTTTTCTTGTCAGAGGAACGATCTGCCCTTCGGCGTATGCTTCGCGCCGGATCGTATCGAACTTTATCCCGCCACATTCCAGACATACATCCTTCTGCACAAATTTCCTTCTTGTCAGGCTTCTGATACGTGCCTCAAGCTCCTGCAGATGAAACGGTTTTTCCATATAATCATTTGCCCCCGCATCCAGCCCTTCAACCTTATCCGCGATCTGTCCTCTGGCGGATAATATAAGTACCTTCGTCTCCTCGTTGCTCTGTCTTAGTTCGCGCAGAATCTCCATCCCATCCATACCGGGCAGGTTCAGATCCAGCACGATCAGATCATAATTCTCTGCCAGGATGCATTCAAGCGCCGTTTCTCCATCATAACAGGTATCCACCTCATACCCGGCATCATACAGGCTTTTCGCAACTGTATCGCATAGTTGTTTCTCATCTTCCACTATTAATAATCTCAAAATATTTCTCCCATTTCTTAACAATAATTTTACAACTGCTATTGTATAATACCGAAGTCAGCTGGTCAACAAATACAACAAACGAAAGGAGCAATTATATCTTGAAGCGCAGAAAAATATCCCAAATTATTTTGCTCATCACAGGTATCGCCATGATCAGCTATGGTGCAGTCAGAGGAGAAGCTGCTACCGTGCTGGGCAAAGCTATAAAATTATGTCTGGAGTGTGTCGGAATTGGATAAGAAAAAGAAATCACTATCACAAAAAACTGCCCGGATGCGCGGATGGATACAGGCAGCCGCCACACTGCTTACCAATATCCATATCCCCAATCTGTTTAAGGGCAAAATATACCAGGGCAAAGCAAAAACCGTCTGTGTGCCGGGATTAAACTGCTATTCCTGTCCCGCCGCAACGGGCGCCTGCCCGATCGGTGCCTTTCAGGCAGTGGTCGGATCGTCCAAATTTAAATTCACCTATTACATAACCGGGTTTTTTATTCTGCTCGGTGTGTTACTCGGAAGATTCATATGCGGATTCCTGTGTCCGTTTGGATGGTTTCAGGATTTACTTCATAAAATCCCCGGGAAGAAATTCTCCACAGCCAGACTGAAACCGCTAAGATACCTCAAATATGTCATCCTCGTTGTTTTCGTTATACTTCTGCCGATGCTTGTAACGAACTCCATCGGAATGGGTGACCCATTCTTCTGCAAATATATTTGTCCGCAAGGTGTCTTAGAGGGGGCCATCCCGCTGTCGATTGGAAACCCGGCTATACGATCTGCATTGGGAAAACTGTTTTCCTTTAAATGCCTGATCTTAATTACAGTTATTGTGCTGAGTATTTTATTTTACAGGCCCTTCTGTAAATGGATCTGTCCGCTTGGGGCAATCTACTCCCTGTTTAACAAGGTGAGCCTTCTAAGCATCCGGGTGGATGGAAGTAAATGTGTGGGCTGTAATCAATGTGCGAAGGCATGTAAAATGGATGTTGACGTGTGCAAGACGCCAAACCATCCGGAATGCATCCGGTGCGGCGCCTGCATAAAGGCTTGTCCGAAAAACGCAATCCATTACCAGTTTCTAAACGGATCCTGTCAGCAAAAGGAGGACAGCAGGAAGCCGCAATCAACCGATAACAATTAAATTTTAATATAATTCAAAGGAGCAATAATCATGAAAACGAAAAAAACTTTTATTCCTATTGTAACACTCTGTGCAACATTATTCCTTACGGCTTGCACCGGAAAGGACGCTGCAACCACGGAAAAACCACAGGATTCCCAGACTGAAGCCAGTACAGAAGCCACAGGGGATTCCAGCACAACACTGGATGATTTATATCAGCAGGAAAACCAGATCTTTGCCGATCATGAGGATGTATGGAACAAAGCGTTCGGCATGATGAACAAAAGCACTGCCGATCCAAGCGGAAATTATGCAGATTTTCTGGCCAGCACCGTTGAATCAAACAAGGATGCTTTTACAGAAGACGAATTAAACACACTTACGACTGATATTGAGACTATACGGAAGATCGAAGAACAGATCGCCGAAATCGAGAAGAAAGACACAACCTCCGAGAGTGCTGACGTAAACGACAATTCCGGATCCACATCTCCGTTTCACAATTTCTCCGGTCAGGATTATGACGGTAATACGGTTGATGAAAGCCTGTTTTCCGGAAATGCAGTCACAGTCATCAATTTCTGGTTTACCGGCTGTAAGCCTTGTGTTGCAGAGTTGTCGAAGCTTAATGAATTAAACGA
>JBNMJP010000287.1:0-2635 GCA_050873905.1 Jutongia sp.
GGAACAGACTGGTAGAGATGCCAGTCTGTTTTTTTGGACTGGTTTCCCGGACGCGCTTTTACAATGTATATTCACCGCCGTGCGTCGCAACGTTCCGCTGAGCTAGCTGGTAACTTCGACTGTTATGAAGTGACATTTGTCAATACGTAAATCGCAAAAACAACAAACTTTTTTGACAAATCCCACATTGTAACTGACAGCATTGGGGAAGAACCAGATATCTACAGTCTTCGGCATTGGCCACACTGTTATTCGTGGATTGGTTACCTACAGGCTAATGGTCCGCCGGGGAGTGCTACTATCTAATTTCATAGATTACTTATTAAAGTTCACATATAGTCGACTACGTAGATCACTCAGACCTTGATGTGAACCTGGTTCCTCCCCGATGCTGTCAGGGTATGGATCTTCTGTTTTGGCAGGAACACTGCAGTTTTTCTGTATGTTCCTGCTTAGTTACTTTTTACATGGCTACTGTCTGGCTGTCAGGAACGAAGCCGCTTATGCGGTGCGCAGCATTCTTGACAGACGGATGGCAGCCATGTTTTAGTTTCGGATAAGTTCGATATTATCTGTCATCATTCCCCATACAAAACATGCTAATTCCCTGGCTACAGCAGCTACTGCTACATT
Organism: Jutongia sp.; assembly: GCA_050873905.1. GTDB lineage: Bacteria > Bacillota > Clostridia > Lachnospirales > Lachnospiraceae > Jutongia. The sequence goes on from JBNMJP010000287.1 coordinate 634, forward strand.
TCTTTTTTTCTCCCTGTTCATGAGTCGATAATACTTCTTACGTAGCCTCCGGTTTGCCGCATCGGCATAAGCAATCACCGCAGCTGTATTCCCCTTTTGCCGCGCGATCAGTGTCCGTGATTTTTGTCCCACGATTCCTTTACAGATCCCATGGGATGCTTCGACAAGGAGACGGCGCAGATGCTGGTTTCCAGCCTTTGTAATCCCAGTACGGTTGATATGTTCCGCACTGGAAGATTCCCCTGGAGCCAGACCAAGATATGCGGCGTAAACATTTCCCTTTGGAAAGCGCTGAAAATCACCTGTTTCTACAACCAGGGACAACGCGGTATGTGTCTTGATCCCCAGGAAACAGCCTAGTTTCTTTACTTTTTCCGCATAATTTTCCCCTGATGCCAGTTCTTCTATGCGCCGATCCAAACGCTCCAGTTTACTTTCCTGCTCCTCGTAGGAAGACAGATACTCGTCCAATGTTTCCTGATACATTGGGGAAAGTTTAATCTTTCTGAGCCATTTAATATGTGCCTGGGTCCAATGATTCTTTGAAAACTTAAGATCATGGCGCTGGCAGAAAGAATTGATCTGCTGTTTGAGTTTTTTCAATGCTATCTTATGATCATCCCTCATTCGAATATATTCCTTTATTGCATCCTCTTCTTCTGTTGGGATCCGTACTGCATGGTAAGTATTCTGAGCCAGGCACTTTGCAATCAATACTGCATCACGGGCGTCAGTCTTGATACGTTTTCCACGCTGGTCGAGCATTGTAGAAGGGGCAAGGATGATACATTTCACACCGGAAGCAGTCAGCTTTTTATATAGGGAAAATCCCAGACACCCTGCCTCATATCCACAGGTGATGTCGTCAGAATCATCCAGATGGTATTGCTCTTTTAATTTTTTAATAAAGGTGAGGATCTCTTTATGGTCAGCAGGAACCTTTAAAGTGGCTAATATACGCTCCGGTTCTCCAAAAATAAGTTCAACAGCGCAAAGAGAAAATGATTTACTATGGACATCCATCCCGATTTTTATTATTCTATACATAGAGTGACCTCCTTTTGTATTTGGTAAACCCTGTTACCTTGTTTGATTCGTACACTTACAAGTATACAGGTAAATCCACGTTGATACAAATGTGAGGTCACGTCATATTATCTAATGCGCTCGGGAGAGCCCTCTCGCATAAGTCTCCGTAACCATCGGATCTCACCTCCACTAAGGGCGCTCCTGAAATGCACGGCTACATGAATATACATTGCAAAATCGCTGGTTACTGGCAAGGGAAAATAAAACAGTCCCAGCCAATACCCATTGCCCAAATGCTGTGTGTTGACTGGAACTGTTTGGCTTCCAGTTGCCTGTAATCAATGCACTATAAATTGGATATTTAGTAGTTGTATGCGCCTTCGTAGGCATTGCAATGATCTTTAAGCTTGGACTGTGCTTCACATGTGCTGCAGCGGTCGCAGAATTCTTGCTCGTAGCAGGTGGAACAGACGCAGCCTTTGCAGGCGGTGCGGTCGTAGGCGGAGGTACAGGTGTAGGGGAATTTATTATCGGTTGTCTTTTCTGACATTTGGATCACGCTCCTTTTTAATGTGATTATAGTTCGAAAAAATATATGGTTCAATGGGAAAAATCTGAAAAATACAGAGCGGATTTTTGGTTACTTTTTTCTATAAGTAGGTTTACAAAATTGACGTGGGTACAGTTTTCTGCTATCATAAATTTATTATTGGAATTAGCATAAATGAAAGTCGGGGACATTGTTGTAAGTGATAGGATATGTCAGAGATTTTCACGGTAAATAATAGAAAATGAGGTAAAAAGCAAAATGTGGATAGCAAATGGCTGGAAAGAATACGAAGTAATTGATACTTCCTGTGGTGAGAAGCTGGAGAGATGGGGGAAATATCTCCTTGTCCGTCCGGACCCGCAGGTAATCTGGGATACACCGAAGACCGAACCAGGATGGCGTAAGATGAATGCACATTATCAC
>JBNMJP010000288.1:0-2618 GCA_050873905.1 Jutongia sp.
GGCTACGAGCAGTTGACGGGGTATGAGATGGCATGGAAGATGTATGGTCTGGGTGATCTGAATGCCTGTCTGCAGTCGGTGCATGGTTTTATCGGAACCGGCGTGGCGGCAGATTTAAAACAAAGCATTGTCCTGTTTTTGGGACTGAAGCTGCTGGCGTATTTTATGGTCATGCTGTTAATATTATTTCTGATGACTGTTTGTGATACGTCGCAGAAGCTGTATGTCTGCCTGGCGGTGATCATAGGGGGAAGCAGTCTGGCATATTGGGGGATATCAGCGAATAGCTGGCTGTCTGCTTTGAAATATGTAAATTTGATAGGATTTCTGCATACGGGCGAAATGATGGCAGTGTACCGGAATATCGGACTGTACGGTTTTCCGGTCAGTTATATTACAGTGGGGATCGTATTTTTTATCGTAGTGGGTATTTTACTTTTTTCGGGAACGGTATTTTTCTTCTGCGACCAGAAAATTGTATCCCGTGCCAGACGTCATATTCTGCCGAAGGGGAAACGGCAGAGAAAAATACGGGGGTATCGTTTATTTTACGGGGAAACAAAAAAGATACTGTATTATCAGGGCGTGTTTCTGATGGTATGTGTATTTGCAGGAGTGATCTGGTGGAACTATACGCCGGTGCACTCGCTGTATAATGATGAATCGGATATTTACTATAAGGAGTATGTGGATCAGGTGTCCGGACCGTATACGAAGGCTTCCGCCCAAAAAATAAAACAGTGGCGGGAGGAGAGACTTGCTCTGGAAAAGCAGATCCATCAGGAGAAGCGGAAGGCGGCTACGGATGAGCTGAAATCGATCGTGGAATCAGGATATACCAAGGAGCGGAAAAGAACAGAGGGCTTTCAGGTACTGATGGATCATCTCGGCTATATTTCCGGTATTCCAAATGGCGGTCTTTTTTATGAGAGAGGCTACGAGCAGTTGACGGGGTATGAGATGGCATGGAAGCAGGATGCGATGCTGGCACTGGAGGGCGTTCTTATGGTGATCCTTACGGTGGCGGGGATTTATTCCCGGGAGTATGAGACTGGAATGATGCGGCTGCTGCGGACAACGTCCCGGGGAAGGCAGGAGCTGCGAAGTGCCAAGCTGTGGATCGGTGTAGGAATTGTTACGGTGATCTTTGGAATTATCTATGGGAGCGAATTTTATCGTATATTAAGTGCTTTCGGAACAAAGGGCTGGAGCTGCTCCGTGGCAAGCATGTCTCATATGCCGATGTATCTGTCGGGACTGGCGGTGGTGGATTATCTGGCGTTGATCCTGGTCATGCGTTATCTGGGTTTTTTGCTGGTGATGGCTGCGGTTTACCTGATCTCCAGCCGTGCGGAAAGCTTTATTATGACGGTGGTATACAGTATTTCTATATTTGCATTGCCGTTAGTTCTGTATCTGAGCGGGGTGAAGGTTTTGAAATATGTACTGCTCAATCCTTTGCTTTTGGGAAATATATTTTGATGATGCCGGGTGCTAAGTGTTGTTCCATTTAAGGATGGAATAAACGGGAAAGGAGTTTAAAGCGTATGGAGATTACAATATCTCATCTGACAAAACGATTCGGGGATAAAACGGCACTGGATGATGTGAGTCTTGTGCTGGATCCCGGTGTGCATGCACTGCTTGGCCCAAATGGAGCCGGGAAAAGTACATTGATCAATATCCTGACAGACAGCATTGCACGGGATAAAGGGGAAGTGCTGTACAATGATTATGAGATCACAGAGCTTGGGGCGAAATACCGGGAGCTTCTGGGATATATGCCACAGCAGCAGAGACTTTATGACAATTATACGGCGGAGGAGTTTTTAAAATATATGGCAGCGATCAAGGGGATTGCACCGGGGAAAGCCGGAAAGCAGATAGCAGAGCTTCTGCAGGTGGTTAATCTGTGGGATGTGCGGCGCAAAAAGGTGGGAGGCTTTTCCGGAGGAATGAAGCAGCGTGTTTTGCTGGCACAGGCACTTCTGGGGAATCCACGTCTGCTGATCCTGGATGAGCCAACAGCGGGGCTGGATCCCAGTGAGCGGATCAATATCTGGAATTATATTGCCGCTGTGGCACAAAAAATGATCGTGCTTTTTGCGACCCATGTGGTCAGCGATATTGAATGTATTGCGAAGGATGTGATCCTGATCCGGGGTGGAAAGATCTGCCGGCAGGGGACCCCGGTGGAGCTGATCGAGAGTATTCAGGGCAAGGTGGGGGAGTTGCCCTGTGATCTGGAGAGCCTGGAAAAGCTGCAGGAGCAGTACTGTACCGGAAATGTTTATCAGAGGCGGGAAGGGCTTCGCGTGCGGATCGTCGGGGACAGGCTGCCGGAGGGATGTCTGCCGGTGAATGACAGCATTGATCTGGAGGATGTGTATATGTACTATATAAACAGTTTGTGAGTGCTTTTCATATGGTAATCGTGTTTATTTTTTCCGGGGCGGCCGTTTGGCTGCCTCTTCTCAAAAATCTTGTATGTTTCTAAAATTCCTTATATTTACCCAAAAACTGCTAGCTTTTATAATGAATTTATCAAATCAATACAGCAGAAATGAAGCTGCTGCATGAAAAAGAATGAGGAGGAATTCGTTATGAGAGCGAAAAAA
>JBNMJP010000289.1:0-2613 GCA_050873905.1 Jutongia sp.
AGGGTAATGGGTATCAAGAGAGGATATGCCGGACTTCTGGAGGAGGATATTGAGGAGATGGATACCTTATCGGTTTCCAATATCATCCAGCTTGGCGGAACGATTCTTTATACCGCACGCTGCAAGGAATTCCGCGAGAAGGAATATCAGGAAAAGGCAGCCGAGATCTGTCGCAGGCATGGAATTGACGGTATTGTTGTAATCGGTGGTGACGGTTCCTTCCAGGGAGCCAGCAAGCTTGCTGCACTCGGTATCAATACGGTAGGTGTACCGGGAACCATCGATCTGGATATCGCATGTACCGAGTATACGATCGGTTTTGATACCGCGATCAATACGGCGATGGAGGCCATGGACAAGCTTCGTGATACCTCTGAGTCCCATGAGCGGTGCAGTATCGTAGAGGTTATGGGACGTACCGCAGGGCACATTGCATTATGGACAGGCATTGCCAGCGGTGCAGAGTATATTCTTACCACAGAGGAATATGATGGAAATATACAGAAGATCATCGAGAAGATACTGCAGCGCCGCAAGATCGGCAAAAAGAACCATGTGATCGTCAATGCGGAGGGAGTTGGCAACTCCTTTGAAATGGCAACGACGATCGAGGAAGCGACAGGTGTAGAAACCAGAGCAACGGTACTGGGTCATATCCAGCGTGGCGGCAATCCGACCTGTAAGGATCGTGTGTACGCTTCCGCTATGGGAGCAAAGGCAGTAGAGCTTCTTTGTGAAGGGAAGACAAACCGTGTTGTTGGCTACACGAACGGTGAGTTTGTAGATTATGATATTCAGGCAGCATTGGATATGGAAAAGGGATTGGATCCCTATCTGTTCCATATTACCAAGAAGCTGACCACATATTAATGATAGGAAAGGAAGGGTGCAGACATGAAAAAATTACTCAAGGGTGTTATGGGAATTACGTCCATCGCTGTGATGGCAGCAGGTGCTTATTATCTGACCAAAAAGCTGTTGGGGGAGCCGGATGAGGAACTGGATGATGAGTATGAAGATTTTGACTTTGATGACGAAGAGGATGAGGCTGACGATAAGTCCAGAGAGTATGTGACACTGGATTTTGATGAGGATGAGCAGGAAGCTTCCGGGGAGAAAGAAGACAGCGAAGAAGAGGAGGAATAATACCTCTGACCGGGATATTTTCCCATATGATCTATGAGATCGTGAATACTAAAAGTGATATTGTAAGCATAGACTACCTACAGATAGTTTGACAGGAGGCAGTCTATGCTTAATTATTTATGGGGATTTATGATCCTTCTGGGACTCGGAGCCGGGATTGTGACAGGCCAGGTGGAGGCAGTCAGCAATGCCTCCATAGACAGCGCCGGGGAAGCAGTCACCATGGCAATCACGATGCTTGGCATTATGTCCATGTGGACGGGACTGATCGAGGTAGCAAGACAGGCGGGACTCATGGGCCGGATGACCAGGGGGCTGCGGCCGGTGCTTGCATTTCTGTTTCCGAGAATACCAAAGCATCATCCGGTGCAGGAATATCTGACAGCCAATATTCTTGCCAATATTCTGGGACTTGGCTGGGCGGCGACTCCCATGGGACTCAAAGCGATGATGGAGCTGGCACCATTGGAACGGAAGAGACTTGCAGCAGAAATGTCCTGCAGAGAAGGAAGGCAGGTTGATCCGGATGAGGTGCGGCTCACAAAGGCAAGCGATGAGATGTGTACCTTTCTGGTCTTAACTATCTCTTCTCTGCAGGTGATCCCGGTCAGTGTGATCGCGTACCGGGCACAGTATGGTGCCGTCAATCCGGCAGCCATCGTGGTACCGGGACTGATCGCGACCACGGTCAGTACAGCAGTGGCAGTGATATTCTGCCGGATCATGTGCCGGAGGGGGGAGCGGAAATGAAGCCTCCGATGAAAAAGAAGCTTTTGTGGATCAATATCTGTCTGATCCTGGCGGTGCTTCTGCTTTGTCCCGCTGTGGTCAATAAGGGCTCCAAGGATGGTTTATTGCTGTGGTTTACCGTAGTGCTTCCGGCACTTTTTCCGTTTATGGTATTTTCCGGTGTGATGATGAAGATTGGTGCCACGCAGACCATTGGACGTTATCTTTATCCGTTTTTTCACCGTCTGCTGGGACTGTCGGAAAATGGCAGTTATGCCATGGCAGTGGGCTTTTTGTCCGGGTATCCGCTGGGAGCCAAGACGGCGGCAGACCTGTTGCGGCAAAAGGCGGTAACGGCAGAGGAAGCGCAGTATATCCTGTGTTTTTGCAATAATGCAAGCCCTATGTTTCTGCTGGAATATATCGGGGTATATTGTCTGGGGATGGGAAAGCCGTGGCTGATCCTGGCGGTCGTATATGGAACAGCCGTGCTGAATGCTGTTCTTTTTTTGCGTAAAAATACAAAGGACAGTTATCAAAAAAGGCAAAATGTGGTAAAATGCAGTTATGAAAATGAAAAACGGCTGGCTGTCATGAGTGCATTGGATCAGGCAATTCTGGATTCTTTTGTGACGGTGACCAAGGTGGGGGGCTATATTATATTGTTCTCCATTCTGGCAGAGTTTGTGGAGAAGATCGTGCCATGCCACGCATTTGCAAAAATGATCGGTCTGGGAG
>JBNMJP010000290.1:0-2602 GCA_050873905.1 Jutongia sp.
CCATAAGACCGGCTCCCTTGTATGTCATATAATAGCTGTCATTTGAGCGTCTGACTCTGACAACAGGCGAGGTGCACAGATAGCCCTGGGCGATTTTTTTGCTCGCGTAGCTGTCTAAATTGGAAGGAAGCTGTTTAAGTAAGTATTTTCTTTCGATTTCCATGGTATATCCTTTCAGGTTACTGGTAGATTTATAGTTACGGTTTATACTTTTGTTTTACCCTCATATCATTTATATATGATTATAATGACCGGTATTTAAAAATTCAAGGATGAACCGCAGCTTTTTATAGTATGATTAAAGAAAAATAAAGGAGAAAGTTTGAAACAAATAAGTAGAGGACAGCTTAGAAATAAAGGGCATAGCAAATAAACCACCTAAACAGCTGGTTTTGAAAAAATAAATATAGACACAACCCTTAATCAGGTGATAGGAACAACATCATCCTTGATAATGTAGCCTCGTTGTTTAAGCAGATTAAGCGCCTGTGAAATAGTTAAAACTTTTTCTTTATTCACAGGACGTGATTCAAGAAAACCATCTGGTGTATATGGCTTCAAATCTGTGAGTATGTGCCAGATAGCGGTCAGGATCATACGACAGATGGCAATGATGGCTTTCTTGTGACCACGACGTGCTTTTATACGTCGATACCGGGTGGTAATTTCAGGATGTTTCTTAGATTTGATTAAAGCATTTGCAACTTGCACCAAAACTGGTTTAAAATAGGAACCAGCACGGGAAATCCTGGTGGATTTAATCTTGTGATTGCTTTGGTCATTGCGAGGACAACATCCTGCCCATGAAACGAGGTTTTTGGCTGTGGGGAAGACAGACATATCAGCTCCGGTTTCAGAAAGCACCTGTATGGCAGTCAATGGATTTTTATCGAATCCTGGAACGGTTCGAATAAGATTAAGGACACATTCGTACTTTTCACTGAGGCGAAAGATTTCCCGTTCTATTTCTGCTTTGTGCATTTCTAATTCATCGATGTGATTTAGACACTGTCTAAGTTTCACAGCCTGCTCTTTGGATATGGCACCGTCAACAGCAGCCTGTATTTCCCCGATAGGAGTTTTACATCTGCCGTCAACAAAAGGTGTTACATCAAAAGTTTCCCCGGGGTGTTGTAAAATCTGTTCCGTGATGGAACGAGAAGATTTACCAAATATATCAGAAAAGACATCATCTAATTTTAAGTTTGATACAGTAAGACAGTTATGAGCACGATTCTTTTCACCGGTAATCATACAGGTGAGTTTGAAACGGTATCTTACCAAATCTCTTAATTCACGGATGTCAGCAGGTGGAATAAAGGAAGGCTTTACCATTCCGCACATGTATAAATCACAGATCCATCTGGCATCCTTACGATCGGTCTTATTACCTTTTTGAGGCTTGGTATATTTGGGATGGGAAAGAGTAACCCAGATGTTATTCTTTTCTAAGACATTAAAAACAGGGATCCAGTACTTGCCGGTAGATTCCATGCAGACATCCGTACAGTTGAATTTAGAAAGCCAATCACACAGCTCCTGCAGACCTTTGGAAAAGGAAGAGAAGCGGGCTTCTTTATATTCAGTACGTTTAAGGGAATCCGTAATGCCGATACAGGCATAGATCCAGGTTTTGTGGACATCAAGTCCACAACAGTTGTTTTTGAGAATTTTAAACAATAAAAGTACCTCCTGATAATTTATAGTTATAAAACTGACAGTGACTGGTCATCCGGCAAAATCGAGTCGACTTTGGAAGAGATAAGTTTACGGGCTACTGTAATGCGCCAATCATTGATGCCTTAACGGATGACCGACAACATATAAAAATGCGAGGTCGCCGCTATACAGCCCCGCCACTCACCTCCACGTGTTCTGTAGTGTGTCAGTCTTATAAATAAATAATATCAGAAGGGAACAAGAATAGAAAACAAAGAACGAAAGTGACCAACATGTTTCATGATGAATTGGTGACTTTCGCAGAAAGGCGGATTATAAAAATGAAAAAAGCAGCACTGCACAATCTGGGTTGCAAAGTAAATGCATATGAGACGGAAGCTATGCAGCAGATCCTTGAAAATGCAGGATATGAGATCGTTCCTTTTACAGAAATTGCAGATGTATATGTCATCAACACCTGTTCTGTAACAAACATGGCAGACCGCAAATCAAGACAGATGTTCCACCGCGCAAAAAAGATGAATCCGAATGCCATTGTAGTGGGAGCCGGCTGTTATGTGCAGACCAAAGAAGCACAGGCGTTAGTGGATGAAAGCATTGATATCGTGATCGGAAATAACCAGAAACATGAACTGGTAACGCTTTTGAATGAGTATGAAAAAGAACATACCAAACAGGCGCAGATCGTCGATATCAATCACGAAAAACAGGAATATGAGGAGTTGCATTTAAAGAAAACAGCAGAGCATACGCGTGCATTTATCAAGGTGCAGGATGGCTGCAATCAGTTCTGCAGTTACTGTATCATTCCGTTTGCAAGAGGACGTGTCAGAAGCCGTAAAATGGAAGACGTATTAAACGAGATAAGAGGACTTGCAGAAAGCGGATATAAAGAGGTGGTGCTGACCGGAATCCATTTAAG
>JBNMJP010000291.1:0-2601 GCA_050873905.1 Jutongia sp.
CCATAGCCGCCATCCTTGTCCGGACCCTCGTCATGCTTAAGACCTGTCTTTTCCAGTGTACGATAAATGATCTCCAGCGCCTCGTCAAAGAAACGCTCCTGATCAGTATCTTCTATTCTAAGCACAAAATCGCCGCCCTCATGCTTTGCGATCAAATATGTGTATAATGCTGTTCTCAAATTTCCCACATGCATTCTGCCTGTCGGGCTTGGCGCAAATCTTGTTCTAACCTTGCTCATCTCACAATCCTCCACATTTTCATTCTCTGTCTGTTATCCATGATTTCTCCTGCCAGTTCGACAAAACCGCTGTCAGTGGCAAAAGAAAATCTCCGTCCAAAAAACTCCGGACAGAGATTAATTGTAAACCGTTTTCGCTTGTTTTGCAACCTTCCAGGCTCTGAATTCTTTCGAAATTTAAATTAAACTTTTTATGAATTCTCAGCCGGATCCTTCTCCATAGCTGCTGCCGCTTCCGATTCCTCATCCGTCTCCTCAAACACAGCATCCGGATCATAGCCCGTAATATATGGAACAATCTCACCGATCTTCCCATATATCCTGTAATCGGCACGCTCATCTCCCAGCTTCTCCTCCGTATTGACAAGGATCAACTTATTCCCTTTGTAATATTTATGCAGATGCTGGCACAGCGACTCCCGAATACCAAATCCCAGTACCAAAAGGACATCTGCCGCTTCGATATCATCGCATGCCTCGGACATTTTCCCGTTATCCACACGCTCTCCCAGCAGGAGAAATCCCGGCCGGATCGGCACTTTACAGGTATCGCAAAGCGGCTCTCCCACAGAGTCCTTGATGTATTTCATATCAAAGATCTTACCACATGCAGGACATTTATTTTTCTGGATAGATCCATGAATATCCAGTACATTCTCACATCCCGCATTCTCATAGAGGCCATACACGGTGTATGTGATAATACGGGGCACTTTTCCCTTCTGCTGCAGCTGACGGATCGCCTTGTGAACAATCGTCGGTTCTGCTGTTTCCTTATTGATCGTGACATTTTTAATGTAATCATAAAAGATCTCACTGCGCCTTGCATAAAATGCGGACGAAATGATCTCGTCGTTGGCATAGCCGTACTTTTCCTCTGTCTCGTAGGCAAGATGCTCTGCACGAACACCATTTAATCCCGTCTCCCTCATGACATTCAGACCGCTTAAAACCACAATATTGCCACTCTTATCAATGATTTCCTTAATTCCTTCTGCTCTCTTCTCCATAACACGTCCCCCTTTGCTGCTGTTACTCGCCAAGGTAAGTGCAAATGCTCTCCACCGCTTTATCAATACCGGCAATATCACTGCGGACAACCATATCGTAGTTGGTCAGATTCGTCCACTTCTCACCCACATGATAATTGTAGTAGTTTGCACGGCGCTTATCGTTCTTTAAAATAATTTCTCCTGCCTTTTTCTCGCTTTCTCCGTAATTCTCCACCACACGCTTCAGGCGAAAATCCAGAGAAGCCTGCACAAAGACATTGAAAATGTTCGTTCTCTCCTTCAGTACATAATCGGCACATCTGCCAACGATCACGCATGGTCCATCATCTGCCACCTTCCGGATCACATCCGACTGTGCCAGGAAAATGCGGTCATCAAGACTTAAGCCTGAAAAACCAAAATCCTGATTGCCATATACATTGATTCCCATTGCCAGAGAATACAATAAACTGTTGGTGGCTTTGTCCTCCGCTCTTGCAAATGTCTCCTCTGCAAAGCCGCTCTCCTTCGCCGCCCGCGTGATCAGCTCATTGTCATAAAACGGAATCCCGTAATGCTCTGCCAGCTTCTGTCCAACTTCTCTCCCCCCACTGCCATACTGTCTGCTGATAGTAATTACCTTATCCATATCAAGACCCCCTTTTACTCCGCTCTAATCCATTACGAATTGCATAAAATGTTTTACATCTATTTTAGTATACACCTTTTTGGTTATTTTCACAAGGATTTTAATATATTTTTATATTTTTTTGTGAAATACTCCTAATTTTTATCATTCAATTTAGGAATATTTTCTATACTACGTTTCTATTTCATTAAATTTATTATCCAGCAACCGCTTTATAATTGTAATTGGATTTCCACTATGTTTTCGCCATTTTTCCATACACGAAAAAATGTATGTATGATCATTTCTGTAACGAAACATCTCATACATACATCCTGTTAAATTTTTATTCAGTTTTCCCTATAAGATAATAATGCCGTATCGCAAGTCCGGCATCAAAATCAATCCCGCATTAATTACTCTGCTGCAATGCTTGGGATCTGTACATCTGCATCCACATCTGCGCTGTAATCCACGCCTTCGATCCGGAATCCAAAAATCTCATAGAACTCCTGCCAGTATCCCTCCAGATCGGTGACCTCCTCCAGATTGTCCTGATCGATCTTCTGCCAGATCTCAGCCACAGCCTCCTGAACCTTTGGCTCCATTTCCCAGTCATCCATACGGATCAAGCGGTTCTCATCCGTCACGACAGCTCCGCCATTGCAAAGACGGTCATGGATCATACGGTACATCTGCTCAATACAGCCCTCCTGAACCTTCTGCTCCTTCATGACCTTAA
>JBNMJP010000292.1:0-2584 GCA_050873905.1 Jutongia sp.
GCTGGGAGTTTCAGATCATGCTGGAGCAGCTGCGGCTGAATCGTCCTGTGGAACAGGTGATGGACGAATTTGCGGCCAGAAGCGAGGTTGCAGATATTAAAAGCTTTGCAGAGGTATTTCGAACCGCAAGGAGATCCGGGGGCAATCTAGTGTCCATAACCAGATCCTGTGCGGAACGAATTGCAGAAAAGATAGAGGTGAGCAGAGAGATTCATACTCTGATTGCCGGAAAGCAAATGGAGGGAAGGATTATGAATATCGTTCCTTTGGGGATGATATTTTATTTCTGGATCTGTTCTCCGGGATTTCTGGACTGCTTTTATGGTGGGGTATGGGGACGGATCATCATGAGTGTCTTTTTGGGGATTTATATTGTGGCGTATCTGCTCAGTGAGAAGATATGCCGGATCTGTTTTTAGTACATAGGAGAGGGAGGACATGTCGTATGCACAGGGGAAATGAGCTTTGCAAAAAGCTGAAACAACAAATAGATTCGTTTGCCTTTGGTCTGCATCTTTTGTGGAGGGTGCGTCTTCATATCCCGTTTTCCCAGGACAGAATGAAGCATTTGCAGATGCTCTGGCCGGGAAAATCCCGAAGGGAGCTGGAGGAAAACGAAGACTGCCGCAGATTTACTTTATGGATTCTTCTTGTGATCTTCACTGCGTTTTTAACATTGGTTGTGTGGACAGGCGAAAGAGGGTCCCGGTATTTAAAGGAGAACGGTTATCTGGAGCGGCGGGAGCCGGGCATGGGAGAACAAAAGACAGAGCTTCAGGTAAAAGGAGATGATGTACAAAAAAAGGTACAGATTGTTGTGCCCGAGAGAGAATATCTTCCGGAGGAGTTACAGGCAAAGCTGACGGAGGGAAGAAAATATATTATCGAGAATTATCTTGGAGAAAATAAATCTTCGGAGAAAGTGACAAAGCCGTTACAGCTGATGTTCCAAATAAAGGACAGTGCCATTAAGGTGAAATGGAAGCTGGATGCGGATGGTTATATTAATCGGGATGGTACATTGAACAATATGGCATTATCCCGGAAAGCAGAGATATCTATTACTGCTTATATGGTATACAGGGATGTGAAAGAGCCTGTGGAACTGGAGCTTTGTGTCTATCCCGGTAAAAAGAGTCATGAACAGAAGCTGTGGGAGGAATGGGAGAGCCGTCTGGAGGAGGAAAAGGAACAGTCGGCACAGCAAAAGGTGTTGACACTGCCGCAGGAGGCAGCAGGAAGTAAGCTTTTCTACCGGGAAGTGAGGGAACGATTGTGGTGCCGGGTTCTTCTGGCGGGAGGTCTGTTATGTATCTGCATCCCATTTCTTTTGGATTATCAGACAGAACAGGGGATAAGGAAAAGAGATCTGCAGTTACAGACAGAATATCCGGAGATGGTGGAGCGGTTTATCTTATTGCTGGGAGCCGGTCTGACCATACGGGGAGCCTGGCTCAGGATCACGGGAGAGTATGAAAGGCGAAGGGCATCGGGAGAAATGTCATACCATTATCTGTATGAGGAAATGCTGTTGACAAGGAATGAAATGGAAAATGGTAAAAATGAAGCGGCAGCGTATACGGCATTTGGAAGAAGAATTTCAATGCTGCAGTATATGAAGTTCAGCACGCTTCTGGTACAAAACCTGAAAAAGGGCTCGGATGATCTGTTACGGCGGATGGAGCTGGAGGCGGAGGATGCGGTCCGGTACCGGCGGGAGCTTGCAAAGCGGCAGGGAGAAGAGGCGGGGACAAAGCTTTTACTTCCAATGATGCTGATGCTTGTGGTGGTATTTGCAATAATCCTGACGGCGGCGTTCCGGGCAATGTGATATGAAAATAAAGAAAGGATGGAAGGAAATATGAATATGATCAGAAATTTTTGGAAGGATGAGGACGGTATTGGTGTTGTGGAGATTGTGTTGATTCTTGTAATTCTTGTGGCCTTAATTGTAATTTTTAAGGATAAGATTACATCGATTATCAGCAGTGCATTTTCACAGATAGATGATGGGGCAGGGACGATCAATGATGGTATCAGCATGTAAGGAAGACGGAAGCATCACAGTATTTATGACATTTATTTTTCTGTTGTTGTTTGCGCTAACCGGGGCCACATTGGACAGTGCCAGATATTTTGGCTCCGGAGGTTATGTAAGGACATCTGCTTACGGAGCGGAGATTGCTGCATATGGGGAGTATAACCGGGAGCTGTTTGCAGAGTATGGATTATTTGGCTGTGGCGGTTTTAATGGAAAGGGGGAGGAGGACTGGCTGGATCGTTATGAGGAGATCCTGCAGGAAAATTTAAAAGAACGTCCGAATGGCAGTGATCAAGGCATTTTTCCCAGAAGATATGCATCGGTTTATCAAATCAGTGGAATTCGGACGGAGTTCAAAGAGGTTCACTTTCTGACACAAGAAAAGTATTTTAGACAACAGCTGCGAAAATGGATCGCAGCTGAGGGAGTAAAAGATCTGGGAGATGATCTCATCAAACAGGTACTGGGAACTGATCAGGGCAAAAAAGAGGAGCTGTTGAGAGATTTAGAGGAGACGGATTCTCTGGAGGCAGGGAAGGAGAC
>JBNMJP010000293.1:0-2584 GCA_050873905.1 Jutongia sp.
GCCATGTCATACGCGGTCTGAAGCGGCTTACCTTATGACTTCCCGTTTCCTGAAATACCTGGATCGGCAGTACGTTCTGACCACAAATAAAAAAGATCAGCACAATGCCATTAAACAATACAAAGATCAGACCGGTAATTCCAAAGAGACTTCCCCACTCAATCGTTACGTTTCCCTCAAAAAGATTTAATTTGTCATTGAGCAGAGACAACAGACAGTGATCCAGCAACACAGTGCAAAGCATCCCCAGACCACAGCCGATCAGACTTAAAAATAACGACATCACACTGAAAAACAGGGATATCTGTTTCCTTGATGCACCAACTGTACGCATCACTGCCATATCACGCCGATATTTTCGAAGATATTCGTGGAAATTGCTGACAATAAACATGCCACTGATCAATACTACAATACCGGAAAGCATCTGTATCATTGCCTGAAAGATCTTGAACAATTTCTTCACCGTTTCATCCTCTTTTACCGCAAACACGGAAAAATCTTCGGACATTTTCTCCAAACGGCTGCCAACCTCCGAAGTCTCCTTATCCGGGCACTGCAGAAGCATATAATTACACTTTCCACTGTCGTCTCCCAGAAATTTATGAAGAGCATCCCGCTCCATGATCACCATACACATTCTCTGATCTGTAAAAGAATCATTTCGAAGAATCTCTCCTACTTCAAACGTCTTTCCGTTGATCTGAAATGTATCTCCCTGCCCTGCCTGATATTTTCTTGCCAGATATTCATTGACAACTACTTTTCTGCCCTTTACCGGAAAAGAATATTTATAACGGCTCCGGTTGATGGCATCATCCTTCACTCCCAGTGCATAAATATCCGGATCTCCCTCAAGCTCCCGGTAAAAGCCGTCCGTATACCCCGTGACCTGACTTAGTTCTTTGATCTTTTTTATTTCCTCTGACGTAAAATATCTTCCATCCTCCGTGGAAAGCCCTATCTGATAATCTCCATACTCTTCCAGAATGCCTTCTTCATATTTCTGCTTTGCATTTGCCGAAAGCTGAAACATACTAACACATAGAAAATCTGCAAAAAAGATACTTAAAATACAGGATATTGTTAAAAACCGGCTTCTTTTCAGAAACGCGGCAGAAATCCTGACAATATAACGCATCCCGTCACCGTCCCTTCTTCAGGGACAATGTCTTAAATTTATCGACAATATGATCCATATCATCCCCGTTTTTCCGGCAACGATACTCATCACAGACCTGTCCGTCATGCAAAAACAGGATACGATCCGTATATCCCGCCACCATGGCATCATGTGTCACAATAATAATGCTGTGATCCTGTTCCTGCTGCAGCTCCAGAAATAGCTGCATGATTTCAATAGAGGTATTGTAATCCAGATTGCCGGTGGGTTCATCTGCCAGTAAAAGCTTCGGTTCCGTGATCAATGCCCTCGCAATAGCAACCCGCTGACGCTGTCCGCCGGATAGCTCCGTGATGGCATTCTTTTTCTTTTCCAGGATTCCCACCTTCTCTAACATCCGATCTGTCTTTTCCCAGATCACACGATTCTTTTCCCCGACAAGCATCAGAGGCAGTGCCACATTTTCCTCTACCGTCAGGTCCTGTATCAGGTTAAAGTCCTGAAAAATAAAACCGATCTGTTCTACCCGGATTTTGGTAGCCGCCGGTTCCGTTCCATAATCCTCCCGCAGCTCCCCATTCAGCCAGATTTCTCCCTTATCAGCTGCATCCATTGCTCCAAGAATATGTAACAGCGTGCTTTTTCCGGAGCCGCTGCTTCCCATCACGGCAAGCATTTCCCCCTGTTCCAGCGATAGTGACACTCCCCGCAGGGCTTCGAAGGATTCCTTCCCTGTGGTATAACTCTTATAAAGATTATCCGCTTTTAATATAATGTTTTTACTCATGATATTTCCCTCTTTCATACTCGCCACGGTCCAGCAAATACAACGCCTTGTTAAATGATTGATTCATATCTGTTACCTCCAATTCCTATCATAAATTATACTACAAGTCCCCTGTGTTAAATTTAGTTTATCATATGAAATATTACGCCACAACAAAATATTCCAACATTTTTAGAGTATGCTATCACAATGTCCTTTGTATTGAACGTTTGTTCTGTGTATGATATAATGAAATTGTATACTCGAAAAGGAAGTAGGATGTGAATTTCCGATGTTATGCCCTCTAGTATTACGAGAGAGGGATGATGCCAATGAACACATTAGAAGTGCTTACACTTTTATTAGTTGTTTTTGCGGCTCTATCTTACATAGATAACCATAACAACAAAAAGAAATAGCATCCCACCGCCTAAAGTGAATGCTATTTCATAGTTGCAACTGAGGGCAATCGGATAACACATCCGATAACCTTTCTAAGTAGATTATACATCAGGGTACTTGTTCTTTCAAGTACCCTTTTTAAACATGAAGACCTTGTTTTTCTCTTGTCACTGCCTTTTTCACATTATTCCGTATGTCGGAGGAGAAATCCCGGCAGATTACATCTCCAGACAACTCCATATGCCGCCGTGACAAGTCCGGTCAGCACACCTCCGAAAAGCAGTGCCACCCAC
>JBNMJP010000294.1:0-2566 GCA_050873905.1 Jutongia sp.
ATACACCGCTTCACGGAACCGGTAATATTCCGGCCAGAAGAGTGCTGAAGGAGATCGGTTTTGAGAACGTATATGTCGTACCGGAGCAGGAGCTTCCGGACGGAGATTTCCCAACCGTCAGCTATCCAAACCCAGAGGCAGCAGAGGCATTTGAACTGGCTCTCAAGCTTGCCAGGGAGAAGGATGCCGATCTTGTTCTTGCAACAGATCCGGACGCCGATCGTCTCGGGGTATATGTAAAGGATACCAAGAGCGGCGAGTACATTACGCTCACCGGTAATATGTCCGGATGTCTGCTGGCAGATTATGAGATCTCCCAGAGAAAAGAGACACAGGGACTTCCTGCGGATGGAAAGCTGATCAAGACCATCGTTACTTCGAACCTTGCAGATGCTATTGCAAAGGATTATGGTGTAGATCTCATTGAGGTGCTGACGGGATTTAAGTATATCGGACAGCAGATCCTGAACTTTGAGACCACTGGAAAGGGAACATATCTGTTCGGTTTTGAGGAGAGCTACGGATGCCTGATCGGTACCCATGCCCGCGATAAGGATGCGATCGTGGCAACCATGGCACTCTGCGAGGCAGCAGCATATTACAAGACAAAGAACACGACTTTGTGGGATGCAATGCTGGCATTGTATGAGAGAGTCGGATATTATAAAGATGGTGTGCAGGCAGTGACCATGAAGGGTATCGAGGGGCTTGCCAAGATTCAGGAGATCATGACAACACTCCGTGAGAATCCGCCGAAGGAGTTCTGCGGTCATAAGGTAACATCTTTCCGTGATTATCAGAAGGATATCATTACAGACATTGCGACCGGTGAGACAAAGCCGACAGGACTTCCGAAGTCAAACGTGCTTTACTTCGATATGACAGACAATGTATGGATGTGTGTACGTCCATCCGGTACAGAGCCGAAGGTTAAGTTCTACTATGGTGTGGTAGGTACTTCCCTGGAGGATGCGGATGCCAGGTCTGAGGCAATGGCAAAGGCAGTATCAGAGATGGTTGCTAATATGTAGTTTCGTTGTGAAAGAGATTAGAAGAGGTATTCTGATCGGTAAACAAATAAGAGAAATATACAAGAGGTTCGATCCTGGCTGGTTTTACAGGGAACGAACCTCTTTTGATATATGGGAAAATATTCATAATATACAGGATGCTTCTGCGTCCTGTATCGAAAAGAGTTTCTCATATGGTTCTATGTGTTTTTCGATAGGTATTCGGGGTGCAGCCATATCGCTGCAAAAACATTTTTGAGTAGTAGCTTAAATGATTAAAGCCACAGGAGGTAGCAATCTGTGTGATGCTGAAAGTTGTGTCACTGAGGAGGTTACAGCTGATCTCCATACGATAATCATTCAGGTAGGAGATCGGAGACTGTGACAGGTATTTTTGGAAGATCTTACAGCATTTGCTGCGGCTGACCATTCCGGCTTCCGCAATGTTTTCTAAGGTAATGTGTTCCTGATAATGTTGATAGATGAATGATACCATCTGTTTTTGAATCTGAATATCCGGGTTTTCATGGCCGGAGATCACATTTTTTTCGATGTTGCAATTTTCGTATATAATGCTCCAGATCTCATAAAAATATCCCATAAGCTGAAATTCCGGACAGCTTTTATCCTGTTTATGACAAAAACGAATATTTTCGAATAATTGCCTCAGAACAGGACCGGAAGGAGAGCCGTTTTTCATAAGAACAATATCTGTAGCATAATTCAGTATGGGAAGTACATATCTGCGATACATGTAATTGCTGACTTTTAAAAGCTGTGGATGGAGTAATACAACCATGAACTCACATTCCTGACGGTTATGATCATACCCATAATGAAGTTGCCGGGAATTTATAAAAATCGTATCACCCTTTTGGAATAAATATTTCTGACCATTCACATCGTAATTCATCTCTCCGTCAAAGATGTGAAGAAGTTCTATATCATCATGCCAATGACATAAAGCCCGCATATCTGTGAAGTTTGAAAGGAGACGTTCCTGAATGGCATAGGAGATCTCCGGAGAGTCATAATGGATGATCTCCGATGCATCCTGCATAATTTCTATATCGATCATTTGTAAATATCCTCCACGAAAAAGATACGAATGTTAAAAAATCCGTTATCAAACTGATAGTTTTGTCTTTGCATTTATTGTAACATATTTCTATGAAAGAAAGAATACATAGTTGCACGAAGAAATGGAGGAAATGATTATGAGACGTAAGGGGTTTAAAAAGCTCACTGCTCTTTCACTGGCGGTGGCCATGGTATTTACCATGAACGGAATGACCACATTGTCATCAGCGGCAAAGGCAAAGAAGAAGATTGCATTCAATAAAACTTCTCTTTCCCTGAAGGTTGGACAGACAAAAAAACTGACTATCAAAAATAAGCCCGCAAAAGCAAAACTGAAATGGTCTACCAGCAACAAAAAGGTAGCAACCGTTAAGAAAGGAAAGGTCAAGGCGGTGAAAAAAGGATCTGCAAAGATTACCTGTAAATTGACCTATAAGAAAAAAGGAAAAAAGGTTACGAAGAAGCTGACAGCAAAG
>JBNMJP010000295.1:0-2564 GCA_050873905.1 Jutongia sp.
CAATGATCTTGGATAATGTCGTGGATGGATGATACTCTGCTTCCGGATGAATGTAGACTGTATCACCTTTTAAAAGGTGATACAGTCTACATTCATCCGGAAGCAGAGTATCATCCATCCACGACATTATCCAAGATCATTGCAGCAGGTATGATCCCGGGAATTGCGATCAATCCGGGAACCAGTATCGAGACTGTCATGGAGATGCTGCAGATCGTGGAAAAGGTGCTGGTCATGTCTGTGAATCCGGGAAATGCCGGACAGATGTATCTGCCATATGTAGGGAATAAGATTGAGCGGCTTTTGGAAATCCGTGAAAAAATGGGATTTGAGCTTTATTGGGACGGAGCCTGTAGTGCGGATAAGATCACTTCTTTTGCACCGAAAGGCGTAAAAGGTTTTGTACTTGGTACGACACCGTTATTCGGCAAAAAGAGAGCGTATGCGGATATTATTAAAGATATCAGACAACTGAAATTTGAGGATGAAGTATGAATATAGCATTGATTCTTTCGGGCGGAACAGGAACGAGACTGGGAGCAAGCGTTCCGAAGCAATATTTGAAGGTGAATGGTCAGATGATCATCAGCTATGCGCTGGAAACAGTTTTGTTTCACCAAAGTATAGACGCTGTGCAGATCGTGGCAGGTGATGGCTGGAAAGCGGACATCGCAGATCAGATACATCTGTTGCAGGAAAAACATGAAGATAAGCCGGCAAATCCGGTTTATTTTTCTATGCCGGGGGAAAACAGGCAGCTTTCTATTTATAATGGGCTTTGCGGAATAAATAGTTATGCGGATGCAGAAAGTTTTGTCATGGTGCATGATGCTGCAAGACCGATGCTGACTGCTGAAATGGTTTCTGCTTATTTTGAGAAGGTAAAAGGACATGATGGACTGTTGCCGGTATTGCCAATGAAGGATACGGTATATTTAAGCACGAATGGCAGCAGTGTGACGTCACTTCTTGACAGAAGTCAGGTATTTGCCGGACAGGCACCGGAAATTTTTGTGCTGGGGAAATATTTGCAGGCAAATGAACGGCTTTTGCCGGATGCAATAAAGAAGATCAACGGTTCGACCGAACCGGCGGTTCTGGCAGAGATGGATATTGTAATGGTTCCGGGAAATGAGAGAAATTTCAAGATTACAACGCAAATGGATCTGGAACGTTTTCAAAGGATCTGTGAGGAGAGAAGATGAAGGCATATATTTTACATGGTATCGGAGATTTCCGGTATGAAGAGACTGAAAAACCGATTCCGGGTGAAGACGAAGTACTGGTGCGGGTAAAAAATGTCGGGATATGTGGTTCGGATGTGCCACGTGTTTATAAAACAGGGATGGATTCTTATCCTTTAAGTCCCGGGCATGAGTTTGCAGGCGTGGTGGAACAGGCAGCAGGTGACTGGACCGGTAAACGTGTTGGCGTATTTCCACTGATCCCGTGTGGAAGCTGTCCGATGTGCAGGGAAAAGAAATATGAGCTGTGCAGAGGCTATAATTATCTGGGATCCCGTACAAACGGAGGCTTTGCGGAATATGTAAAGGTACCTAAGGCTAACTTGATCGAATTACCGGAAAACGTATCCTTTGAAGTGGCTGCAATGCTGGAACCAATGGCAGTTGCGGTGCATGCAATGCGGCAAAGCATGCCTCAAAAAACAGATACGGTTGTTGTGCATGGGCTGGGTACGATCGGATATTTTCTGACGATGTTTTTAAAGAGCGAAGAGATTTCCAATATTCTTGTGATAGGGAATAAAGAATTTCAGAGGCAGCAGGCAGAGGCATTGGGAATCGAGGCAGCAGATTATTGTGATGCAAGGCAGCAGGATATCGGAGCATGGATCCGGGAGAAAACAAATGGATTGGGAGCAGATGTCTACTTTGAATGTGTGGGAAAGAATGAGACGATCGATCAGGCAATCCTGTCAACAAGACCGGCAGGAATGGTACAGCTGATCGGAAATCCTGCTTCGGACATGCAGTTTGATAAAAACACTTATTGGAAGATTCTGCGGAATCAGCTTACAGTACGTGGCAGCTGGAATTCTTCGTTTTTGCGGGAAGAGGGAGACGACTGGCACTATGTACTTCAAAAAGTGGCTAGTGGGCTGGTTTCTCCTGAACATATCATTACGCATAGATTCCCGCTCAGAGATCTGGAACAGGGACTTCAGATCATGCGGGATAAAACCGAGGAATATGGAAAGATTATGATTGAGATGTGATGAAACAGAAGTGGGAAAAGAATCTTGTTCTTTTCCCACTTCTGTTTTATAATATTCTCAAAACAGCAAAGGGGAAAACGGTATGGAATTTGTAACCTCCGTAGAAAAAGCATCTGAGTGGGGTGTCACAAAGCGAATGGTAAATTATTGGTGTGCTATGGGAAAGATCCGTGGGGCTGAGAAAGAAGGAATTCGCTGGAAAATTCCGATGGATGCAGAAAGACCGGACAGATACGGAGAAGGTCCGGCTCTGGTAGACTATGTAGTCAGGATTATGGGATATAAAGTAGGAGTTGGCATCCAAAGTTTTGAGGAGATCAGATCTGCA
>JBNMJP010000296.1:0-2552 GCA_050873905.1 Jutongia sp.
GTTCTCCTTTGACATTTTCATTTCCACTTCCGTCTGTTCCCATGATCAGATAACTTTTTACCGGATGGTCCAGCTCATAGATTTCACCATCAAATACAATGTCATTATCACTGGTCAGATAAGTATCTTCTCCATCGGTCTCGACCGTATTTCTTTCATCGATCTTCTGCAGCACTACGTAGAGAACTACGATCAGAATGACGAAAACACCTATTCCCAATATTATCTTTATCTTTTTTGCTTTGGTCATAACCCAAGTAACCTTTCTCCGAGACTGTCGATCCGATCCAGCCTGTCCGTACCGATTTTTTCCCCGATCACCGCTCTGCCCATTTTCAGATTTGGCTTTCTGACAGTCATATTGTGCGCATCCGATCCAAGCAAAACATCCCGATCCTCTGCCAATAATGAAAGACATTGTTTTTTCTTCTTTCTGCCTGCAAAATCAGTCAGCCTATCTCCTTCCAGAAAACTTCCGGCATTCAGCTGCACGATAAGAGGAAGCGCTAACACCTGTCTCATAACTTTACTGTCCTTTTGAAACTGAAAATACCGTTCGACATGAGCCAGAATCACAGTAAAATTTCTTTTGGTTACCAAAAGTTTTACGTCCTCAAAAATAGCTTTTGTCCACTGGCAAAAAGGCATTTCCAATAGTAACAGATCCGTTCCCTGTACACAAAGTTCAGATACCATCTCTGCCTTACCAATACCACCAAAATAGTATACTTCAGCGCCCAAGAAGGTTCTTAGATTCATATTTTCAAATTGTACTGCTGATTGTAAGTGTGAAAAGCTGTTTGCCCGCTTTTCCAAGAAATGACCTACGGAATCCCTCTGCGCATAAAAATGCGGTGTAAATATGATTGTGTCTATCCCCTGATTCATTTCCTCACTGATGAGAGCTTTAGACTCTTCTATATTCCTGCTGCCATCATCAATCCCCGGTAAAATATGACAATGAACGTCTATCATTGGTGTATCTCCATTTAATTGAAAGGTCCTTATATATTGTACCAATGTCAAATTATACGCAATAATGCATTTTCTGTCAAGCATTGTCAAAAGCCGTCACACACATTGTCACATATATAATTCCATCTGTTCCGGTCATATTTTCGTTATATTCTGACACTTTTTGCATCTGTCCGTCCTATCACATTTTGGAAATTGTAACTATTTACCAAAATAAAGAATTGCAATTTCATTTGTTTCGTAATTATGTCAGTTTTCAATCTGCCCGGATCATTTTCTGAAGATTTTCTTAATTATGTTCTAACATATTTTCTATAAAAATCCCATATCCCTTTTCCGGCTGTTTGACGAGTACATGCGTGACTGCCCCTATGATCTTTCCGTTCTGCAGGATTGGGCTGCCACTCATGCCCTGCACGATCCCTCCGGTCTTGGCAAGAAGCTCCGGATCCGTCACCGTCAGGGTAATATTCTGGTTGCTGTCCTCTTCATAACGAAGCCGTGTGATCTCGATGTCATAAAATGCACCTGTTCCATCAAAAGAGGTATAGATCTGCGCAGCACCTTCCCTGATCTCCTGCTTGAACGCGATAGGGTATTTCATATTTCCTTTCACATCGCTTTCTCCGGATGCAGCCGCACTTGTCTCTATGATCACCTCATCTTGGCTGTCAGATCCGGATGGTTTACAAAAGCTTCCATAGATCCCGGCTTCCGTATTTTCCTCGATCCTGCCAAGGTAATCTTCTTCCTCAAAGCTGAGAACGCCTGTCAGTTCCCCCGGTTTTGTCCCATCCGATGTATGGACTGCCAGAATACAGGTATCATAAATACTGCCTTTGGAAAGTGCCAATAGTTCTCCGATGTCCGCATCCGCGATGCCATGTCCCAGGGCACCAAAACGCCCGTCTGCTGTTTCATAGGTCATTGTCCCAATTCCCTGCGCACTGTCTCTGACCCAGACCCCGATCTTATAGATTCCTTCTTCACACTGCGCCGGTGTAATACGCACCTCTGACCTTTCTCCGTTTCTTTGAATTGTAAAGATCATCTGCTCCCCATTACTGTTTTTGATCCTGTTCACGAAATCCTTTTTGCCTTCCAGATCTGTATGATCGATCTGCACGACATAATCCCCGGACTGCAGGATGCCATCTGCCGGACAGACAGATTCCCCACCACTGCCTGTAAATGCGCCGGTATCGATCACAAGCACGCCCGGTGTCTTTAAATAAATACCAATGGGTTTACCGGAAACCATCACATCCTGCTCCGCCACTGTCTGCATCTGCACCGTTTTCAGCGGAATGATGCCCAGAAAGCGGAGCTGCATTTCATAGCTGGTGCCTGTATCAGAGGTCATGTGAAAGGCGGATACCACAGGTGTGGTGATCTTTGTTTTTTTCATGCTTTGATCTGCACCGGTTGTCTGTACTGCAGCAGAAACCGGAATCCCGATGTCCAGTTCCTCTGTCTGTCCTTTACGCAGCAGGATTTGATCGGGGATCATTTTTTTGATCCGGTAGCCCAGAAAGCCGATCAGAAGCAGACTGAGTAATAATATGAAAAACAGCATA
>JBNMJP010000297.1:0-2522 GCA_050873905.1 Jutongia sp.
CATCTGCTTATTTCCATATACATAACATTTCTCGCCCTCTAACTGCAGGGAAACAGGATGCTGCTGTGCACTCATGGCAAGCATATCAACAGTTACCTGTGCAGTCTCATAAAGATCCACCTTTTCAAAAGTTGTTTCAGGCGTACTGTCAAGCTGTGACAGGCGAATAACATCATTGATCAGTGTAAGCAGCCTGTTGGCACTCTTGTGGATTTCTTTTGCAAAACGAATTGTATCATCACCGGAAGCCATTCCATTTTCAATCAGTTCTGCATATCCCGAAATAGAAGTCAGCGGTGTTTTCAATTCATGCGATACATTTGCGGTAAATTCCTGCCTCATATTGGCATTTTTCTTAATATCCTGATGCTGCGTGTGGATCGTTTTTACAAATGGCTCCATTTCTTCGTACACCGGAATGGTATCCATGTGATCCATATCCTGTGCCATCTGCTCGATCGGTTCCACAAGCTTTCTCGTTAACAGCAGAGAAATGGGCGCACAGATGATCAGCAGAAATGCACAGACAACCAATAAAAGCGGAAGCGAACGGATCAAAACCTGTATCACATTTCCCGCATCTTTGGAAACACGCAGCACACTGCCATCTGCCAGTCTGAGTGCATAATAATAGGTATTATGCGAAAATGTGTTGGAAATACGGACTGTCTGTCCTTCTCCTGTTTCCATTGCCTGCGCGATCTCCGGTCTGTTTTTGTGGTTCTCCATCTCCCGGTAATCTGTCATGTTATCATAGATCACATTGCCATCTGCCGCTACAAGCGTGATTCTGATCTTATCCGATCTCAGAAGATCAGCTTCTTTTTCTTCCAGTTGTGATATATCACTGTTTTCTAAAATATTAGCATAGCCTTTCAGATCATCGATCACCTGTTCCTGCAACAGATGATATACGATCACAAGAAGTGCACAGACTGTCAGAAGCAAGGTCAGCGCAACCATCTGCATCATTTTGGCATTGATCTTCTTTTTCATTATTCTTCTCCTGTCAGGATATAACCGACATTTCGTACCGTCTTAATATAAGTGCCTGCATCACCCAGCTTCTTACGAAGTGTTTTGATATGCATATCCAATGTTCTGGATTCTCCTTCAAAATCTGTTCCCCAGACCTTTTCCAAAATAGTGTCTCTGCCAACCACGATCCCCGCATTGGTCAAAAGGAGCTTTAACAATTCATATTCTTTAAAAGTCAGTTCACAAGGTTTCTCGTTTACACTGACAAGACGCTTGTCTTCTTCCATCTTAATATTCTGGAAAGTAAGAACAGGTGATGAAGGAGTCCGTCCACTGCGCCGAAGAAGTGCCTTCACACGGGAGATCAGCTCCATAACACCAAACGGTTTTGTCATATAATCGTCCGCTCCGATATCAAGACCTTTTACCTTATCGATCTCTGTCGTTTTTGCCGTAACCAGAATAATAGGCTGCATATTGGTCTTCTTATCCAGCTTCAGCTTTTTCACGATCTGCAATCCGTCTTCATCAGGCAGCATAATATCCAGAAGAAACAGATCCGGGATCTGCTCCTTCAACCCTTCATAAAAATCTTTTGCACAGTAAAATTCTTTTGTCTCATAACCGGCATTTTTCAGTGCATAACTTTCAATCTCGGATATATTCTTATCATCTTCTACTATATATATGAGTGCCATAGAAACCGCCTTCCTTTCGCTTACGGTAACATATATTTCTCTTTCAGCTTCTTAAAGCTCATTTCAAAATCTTCTTTATTCTCAATACCAAGCTTATATTCATGAATATCAAACGCATCGTCATTGACTTCCATCAGACAGGCTGCAATATTGGAGCAATGATCAGCCACACGTTCATAGCTCGTGAGTACATCCGATAAGATAAATCCCATCTCGATCGTACATTTCCCTTTGCGCAGACGTTTGATATGACGTCTTTTCAGCTCTGCCTGCAAATAATCAATTTCTTCCTCCAGCGGCTCTACCTGCGCTGCTCTTGTCAGATCTTCTGTTTTAAATACATCAAAGGTAAGATCTATCACTTCTTTCAGCGCATTGGAAAAGATTTCGAGCTCTACCAGTGCCTTATTGGAGAAATGCTGGTCTTTCTTTGTCATTTCCTCCGCTGCTTCCTTGATGTTGATCGCATGATCGCTGATCCGTTCAAAATCACCAATGCTGTGGAGCAGGATGGAAAGCGAATGGGAATCCTTTTCTGTCAGGTTTTTGGATGACAGTTTTACCAGATAACTACCCAGTTCATCCTCATATTTATCTACCTTATCTTCCAGATCCAGTACCTGCTGCGCTTTCTCCTCGTCATAATGTGCAAGCAGCGACATCGCATCATATATTGCTTTCTTGGAAAGCTCTGACATTTCAATCGTTGCTGTCCGACACTGTTCCATCGCAACAGCAGGTGTTTCCAGGAAACGGCTGTCAAGCACAAGTACACGTTCTTCTTCCGGCTGTTCCTCTGTATCTTCCGGAATAGTAAGAACTGCCAGCTTTTCCAGCAGTTTTGCA
>JBNMJP010000298.1:0-2518 GCA_050873905.1 Jutongia sp.
CCTTGTACCAGTCCATATTTTTCTCATACAGGTCGGGATCCGCAAAATAGTCATCAATGGCCTTTCGATAGGTTCTGGCTACCGTATCCACATACAGTGCGGTCTTCATGCGTCCTTCGATCTTCAGACTGTCGATTCCCGCTTCCACCAGTTCCGGAATGTGCTCGATCATGCACAGATCCTTGGAGTTAAAAATATAAGTGCCCCGCTCATTCTCATAGACCGGCAGATATTCTCCGGGACGGGTCTCCTCCACCACAGCATATTTCCAGCGGCAGGGATGGGTACAGGCTCCTCTGTTGGCATCTCTTCCGGTGAAGAAATTGCTCAGCAGACATCTGCCGGAATAGGAAATGCACATTGCTCCATGGACGAAGCTTCCGATTTCCATCTCTGCCGGTATTTTTTCACGAATGCCCTTGATCTCAGTCAACGACAATTCTCTGGCCGATACTACTCTCTTCGCTCCCAGCTTCCACCAGAACAGGTATGTCTCATAGTTGGTGTTGTTAGCCTGTGTGGAAATGTGAACTTCCACCTGGGGCCATACTTCTTTGGCGATCATAAACATTCCCGGATCGGAAATGATCAGTGCATCCGGCTGCTCCGGCTTCATATCCCGCAGCTCGGCGAAATATTTTCTGGCTCCCTCCAGATCATAGTTATGCGCCAGAATATTGGCCGTTACATAGACCTTTACTCCATGGGCATGGGCAAAAGCTACTCCTTCCGCCATCTCTTCACTGCTGAAATTTTTCGCCTTGGCACGAAGTCCAAAAGCCTCTCCGCCGATATACACGGCATCCGCCCCAAAAACAACAGCTGTTTTCAACACTTCCAGGCTGCTGGCCGGGATCAATAGTTCCGGTTTTTTATAAGTCATTTCATTTCTCCTCTTTTTCTATAACAGATTCTCTTTCCTGGTAAGCACACCATGTCAGATTCAGCGGAAGCATCAGCATCACCGGCAGCATATAGCGCAATTCTCCGTTTACCGGGGAAAGAATGCATACTGCAAATACCAGTAATGTCGGCATCATCAATAAAATTCTCTTCCCCTTTTTCGATGCTGCCAGATACACCACATCCCCCACCAACAGATAGCCATGAAATCCGGCATTATACAACAGTGCAATCAGCGGCAGCTGTGTGACAAAATGTACCATACCGATCAGGAATTCTCTCATACCTTTCAGCTGTGGTGGGAAGCTCAGTTCCATCTGAAATTCTTCCATCGTAAGCTGTTCTCTTCCGACAGTGCTCTCTATGATCGGAGTTCCCAGTCTGTCCTTACGGTCCGTATAAAAATATCCATAAGTCTGATTAAAAAAAGCCTGAAAATAGGTATCCGGGTGCTTGCAGAGCTGAGCAAACCAGACCTTCGCATAGTTCTTCAGTTGTTCCTTCGTGGGATGGGATATCATCTGGTCTTTGGCCGCATCGGATATCTCCGGTGCATAATGTTCTGTTCCCATCTGATCATAGTCCTCGAACAGTTCCGACAGAATCGTCCGTTCTTCCTCCGTAACCTCTGCTCCGTGATCTCTCTGGTATCTTGCGGTCTGCTGAATGGGCATCGATAGCCCCTCCGCCAGTCTGCCCTCTTCAATATCGTGTGCCGGCATATAGATCTGCTCTACATAAAACAGGATCATCAATCCGGTTACTGCCGTAAACAGGTATAATTTCCACTGCTTTTTGCGATAGAAAAACAGACAGATCAATGCACACGCCAAAAGATACCTGCCTTCTTTTCTACTGAGGATCATGCCATAAGAAGCACAGACAAAAATGATCCGTTTCCAGTATTTTCCCTTCTCTGTTCCGCTTACCAGCATATCTGAAAATGACAGAGAAAAATACAACAGACAGATGTAGTATTGTGTGTCTTTTACCATGGTAAATCCCCACATGGGATACAAGGGAAATACCGTGAGGAACAAAAGGCCAAACCAGCGGATCCAGACAGGTGCCTTCATTTTTTTCATAACACATAAGAGATATGAAATTCCGACCGCCTGCAATAGGGACTGTGTAAAAGTATAGACAAAAATTCCGAGATTATCAGATCCCAGTACCACTCTTCCGAAAGCCAGGCATCTTCCCATGATTGCCGTGGATACCACCGGATGCTTATTACTGTTTTCAATAATTCCCAGATACTTCCACAGCTGTTCAAATGCATCCGCCTGGATCGGCCCCGGGAAAAAGCTGATCATATAAGGCAGTGCACACAGCATTGCTATGGCAAAAGTACTCCAGAAGGGATGTGCTTCGAATATAAAATTCTCTATTTTTCCCGTTGTTTCTCTCCGCCGTACTCCTTCCCAATGTTCCGACACATATGCCCCAAGAGCAATGAGACTTTCATACAGGTTGTAATAGCCGGCCATAACCACCAGCGCCAATAGGAACTGAGCAAAGTTTCCAAACACATAGTTCCAGTTGCCCAGCTCATAATAGCTCGTCCCCATTACCGTAGTAACCGCAAAAAAGGCGCACAAAGCATGAAGCCATC
>JBNMJP010000299.1:0-2506 GCA_050873905.1 Jutongia sp.
GTCATATGCTGATACTGCGCAACAGCCATAAAATATCGTAATTGAAATAATTCCATATGCTTATATCCTTTCCTGTTCGGTTGTTGGAAACGGGGCAGCAGGCAGAACTGTTACTGCGGCGATTCCGGCGCAAATTACTGGCATATTATTATATATCTATGTTTTCGGAATGTCTAGTCCGGTATCTGTGTGCCTTTCCGGCCTGATTTTCTGTGACGGGCGGCGAGGATCCCGCCGATCCGCCCGCTTTCCCGTCCGGTCAGGGATTTCCAGCCGGTCTGGATAACCTTATCAAACAGTCCGAGTTCTTCGGCGATTTCCCACTTTTCCTGCTCTGATCCGGGGAGAAGATAGATATCATCGTGTGTTTTTACTTCTATTTTTTTCTTTTTTTGTTCCATATCAATCTCCTATCTGCAGTTGGCTGCGTTGAAAAATCGCGGGCAGACAAAAGGTGGTATCCTGCCGCCGCGGTTTCCTCTGTCTGTTTCCGTTTTGATCTGTTGTTATCGATAGAATGTGTCCCGGTGTCTGATTTTATGCATCCGGTTCTTTTTTTTCACAAGCTCATACAAGTATGGTATACTATCTAGGAAAATATGCCCGAAGGGGAGAAAAACCAATTTTTTGCAGATAATTGCCTTTGCACCGTACGAAAAGAAAGAATGCGGCGGCAGAAGGAATGTAGGGGGATGAATATGATGAAGAAGGTAGTGGCTGTCTGTATGACAGTGATCATGGCAGGGAGCATAGTACTGACCGGATGTTCCAAAAAGAATAAGACAGATGTAGAAAACAAAGCGAAGGTGACACAGATCACGATGGTAGCGTTTGATGCATCCAGAGAATTTCTGACATCGTATAATGAATTATTTCAGACACATTGGAAGGAAGAGACAGGAAAGAATATTGAGGTCGGACAGCAGTATGGCGGAGCAGGCAGTCTGACAGAAGCCGTGGAGAAGGATGCCGGGGAAGATATGGCACTTTTGCCGGAGGCACATGCTATGCAGCAGCTGGAGCAGGCGGGCATGGTAAAAAGCGGCTGGGACAGCCAGGAGGCCAATAAAGCGGTTCCCTTTACCTCTCATGTGGTGCTGCTGGTTCGTAAAGAGAAAGCAAAGAAAATCACAGACTGGGGCGATCTGGTACGCAAGGGGATCGAAGTGATCACGCCGGACCCGACGGTGTCCGGCATGGGACGGTGGAATTTTCTGGCTGCCTATGCCTATGCAAAGCAGTATTACCGGGGAGATACGGTGAAAGTCACCCATTTCTTAAAGAAGCTGTACAGTAAGGTCTTATATATGGATGAGAGCGGGCGGCAGGCGACCGATCGTTTCGTGGAGAATGCGCAGGGCGACGTATTGATCACATGGGAAAGTGAGGCATATCTGGCATTGGAGGCATATCCGGATGATTATACACTGGTCACACCAGGCGTCAGCGTGCAGGCAGAGCCGGCTATCGCCGTGCTGGAGCAGACTGCCGGGAAGAATAATGTTACGAAAGAAGCCGAAGATTATATACAGTATCTGTATTCAGATGAGGCACAGAGGCTGGCAGCGGATAATTATCTGCGCCCGGTAAATGAACAGGTGATGCAGGAATATGCCGGTCAGTTCACAGAGTCGGCACAGGTGTTTTCCATCGAGGATCTGGGTGGCTGGGAACAGGTTTGGACGGAGTGCTTTGCGAAGGGTGCCCTGTTTGACCAGATCAATCCGGACACCTGACGTTTGATCAGATGCAGTGATCTGGTTTGATGACCGCATAGAGGGACAATCCTTTGACCGGAAGATTATGATGCTGAGGAGAAAAAGGAAGAACCGGAAAAAACATCTTGGGGCAGGGACTTGCGTAAAGAGGGAAAATCCTGTACCATATGGAAGGAAAGCATGAGTTATCCTGTGTTTATGACTAATAAAAGGGAGAACTCGGAATGAATAGGAAAAAGTAAGAAAGCAGCAGGAGCAGAAAAGAGGTTAATGATGCGAGAATTATCTATTTATAATACACTGACCAAAAAAGTGGAGCCGTTTCAATCCAGAGAAGAGGGCAAGGTGAAAATGTACACCTGCGGACCGACGGTTTATCATTTTGCGCACATTGGAAATCTGCGCAGCTACATGATGGAAGATATATTGGAAAAATATCTGGGCTACGCCGGTTATGAAGTAAAACGCTGTATGAATATTACAGATGTAGGACACTTAAGCAGCGATGCGGACACCGGGGAAGACAAGATGGTCGCAGGGGCAAAGCGAGAGCATAAGACGGTTATGGAGATTGCCCGTTTTTATCAGGATGCTTTCTTTAACGATTGTGATAAGCTGAATATTAAGAAGCCGGAGATTGTAGAGCCTGCGACAAACTGCATTCCGGAATTTATCCATATGATCGAGACACTACTGGAGAAAGGATATGCTTATGAAGCCGGTGGAAATATCTATTTTGATACCAGCAAATTAAAAGAATACTATGTATTATCCAATCAGAATGAGGA
>JBNMJP010000300.1:0-2464 GCA_050873905.1 Jutongia sp.
AGATAATACATGAGATTGGAAAGGATGAACTTCTATGGTAAAAAAATTGTTTCTGGTAACTTCACCTCCCGCATGTGGAAAGACGTATATTTCCAAAGCTCTGGCAAAGAGGTTACAGCATGTGGTGTATCTGGACAAGGATACGTTGATTACTTTGTCCAAACAGATTTTTGTGGTGGCAGGGCAGCCTTATGACAGAAGCAGTGATTTCTTTGAGAAAAATATCCGGGACTATGAATATGAGTGTGTTGTGAATCTGGCCATGGAAGCACTGGACTATGATGATATTGTGCTGATCAATGCACCCTTTACCCAGGAAATCCGTGATATGGATTACATTCATGACCTGAAGGCAAAACTGGCAGAGAAAAATGCCACTCTGGTGGTTGTATGGGTAGAGACTTCTCCGGAGATCGTGCATGAACGTATGATTGCCAGAAATTCCGACCGTGATACCTGGAAGCTGGCACATTGGGACGAATATATAGCATCCTGCGATTTCTCCATCCCGGAGAATCTGGATGATCCTAAGGTAAAAGATGATCTGATCCTGTTCCAGAATAATAATGAGGAAGAATTCGAAGCTTCCATGCAGAATTGCCTGCATATTCTGGAAGAGACGATGAAGTTTTAGAGACATCTGCTACGGTATGGATTGTACTGTATTCCTGTTTATGCTATCCTGTTTTATATGACAGGACATTATAGCGATAAGCGAGGAAACACAGCATGCTCAGACCTAGTATCGGTATCGACTGGGACGACGTTACCGCCCCGTTTAACAGCATTGCCATTCGTATGGCCAACGAGAAATATCACCCGGAGGAACCGTACCGCCTGGAAGAGATCACTTCCTGGGCCAATGAGGGACGGACTTCGGTGATCAAAGAATTTTATAATGATCCGGAACTGTACAGCCGACAGATTCCCACGGAGGAAACAAAACGTGGAATCCGTCGGCTGATGCAGATTGCGGACGTGTTTTTTTTTACGGCGGTGTCACCTCATTTTATGGGAGTGCGGGCGGAACAGATTATGACCCAGTTCCCGGAACTTCCTCCGGAAAATATTATTCTGGGAAGTGCCAAGGATCGTGTGCATTTTGACATTGTGCTGGATGATGCCATTCATAATATCCTGGAGAGCAAGGCGGAGTATCCGGTGCTGATGCGTAAGCCCTGGAATGCCAAAATGACGGGATTACTGTCCGTAAATACCATGGCGGAATTTGTCTCTCTGGTGCGGCAGATCATGAAGGCATCCACTTCTAAGACGGAGAAGATTATTGCTCCGGCGGTGCTGGCTCTGGTAGGGCCTTCCGGCTCCGGCAAACGGGAGATTACGGAAGCACTATGCGCCGGCACAGACGGGGACGCTGTCGGATGTGTGGATGAGGAAGGAATGTTCGCCCGACCGGTGAATTACTGCACGGAACCGGGACGCTATGGACATCAATATGTTTCGGAGGAAGCTTTTGACCGGATGAATTTTTTCGAAAAAACAGCCTATGCCGGGGTACGGTACGGCACACGGAAGGAAGATATACAGGCACTGTTAGATCGGGGGAAATTTGCCGTGATCCCTGTGGATATGTGTGGTGCCATCGCCATGAAGCGGTCTTTTCCCACACATATTATCTATGTGGCGAGAGACAAGGAAAAACTGATCGCCGATATCATCGATTCCGACTATGACACCGAGGAAAAGACGTTGCGGATCCTGTCCATTGATGCGGAAAAGCGTAATCGTAAGATCTGCGATTATGTGATCCACAATGATACTATAGAGGGGAATTGGGTCAGCGGAGCGGAGGAATTGAAGCAATTGATCCGGATGGAGAGTGAAAGACACTGAAAGGTGTCGGGAACAGTGGCACCTGGAAAACAGAAACAGGGCAGTACCCAAACCGGACAGAGAAAGAACAGGCGGAACGGATATATATGGAAGAAAAACAGTTAAAATACTATAAAATGCACCACGATCTACAGGAGCAGATCCGCCGTGGAGAATTGAAATCCGGAGATAAGATTCCTTCGGAAAATCAGCTGGCAGCCGCTTATCAGGTGAGTCGTCAGACCGTTCGGAAAGCATTGGCGATTCTGGAGCAGGAAGGGTACATCTATGCAGTACACGGGAAGGGAACGTTTGTATCGGAACGGATGCGGCCGGAGCATAAATCTCATAACATTGCTGTGGTGACCACCTACCTGTCGGATTATATTTTCCCGAGAGTTATTCAGGGGATTGATGATGTTCTCACGGCGGAGGGTTATAGTATCCTGCTGAAAAACACGCGCAATTCCCGAAGCCAGGAGGCCAGATGCCTCGAAGAACTGTTACAGAAAGACATTGACGGAGTCATCATTGAACCCAGCAAGAGTCAGATCAGCTGCAGACATTTGCATTTATATGAACAGCTGGAAAGCTATGGAATTCCTTATGTGTTCATTCAGGGATGCTTTGA
>JBNMJP010000301.1:0-2464 GCA_050873905.1 Jutongia sp.
ACCGTACACAGCATAAAGAAAATCTTAGCTATATTTTCATTGTATTTCGCAGGTTTCCCCTGCCACATTCTCGTACCCAGATTATTCGACAGGATCACGGATACTATGCAGGATATCCCAAATGCATAAAGAACCTTCCCCTGTGACTGTATCATAGCAGACAACAGCACTCCGCATACCACTGCTATCTCATGTATCACCAGATCTCCGCCCCTGTAAAACTCTCTCACTCCACACCACAAAAGCTCCGATATGATCCACATTTCCAGCACGCTCCAGATACTGCATTGGCGCCATATGCATGGAACAGCAAGAAGCATGATCATCCCTGTAATGCCCCGTAACAAAAGCTGGTTCCATCTTCCAAGGACAACCTGTTCCCTTCGTTTCAGACGCTCTGCTTTTTCATGCGCCCTGTACTCCCCTTTCAACGCCTGCAGTATCTCCTCATCCTCCGGGGAAAACGACTCCTCCTGCGCCTCATACTCTGCCTCCAACTCATGCAATATTTTCTCGTCCTCCGGCGAAAATTTCTCTTCCGATCCCAGACCACCGATTTCCAAAAGCTGATTCATAATCTTCATTATTTCTCCTTTCTGCAGACCGGACAGACCGTCTGCTCTTCCCTACCGTAAAATTCCTGCTCGCGAAGCATTAAGATCAGAATACAAAACTCCTATGACATATGATGTCATAGGAGTCGAAATTTTAATAACGATTTTGATCCATTCCTCTGTACTGAGTCTGATATCCGTGATTTTCCTGAGGACGCATGTCATTAGGATACATGGTATCAGAATAGATATCTGTCTGAAGCTTCTTTAACATAGAAAACACCTTCTGGTAATCCGGTATATCATAAATTTTAAAGCCTTCGTGGTCATGATCCGAATGACCATTTCGTGTGTCCGTATTATAAGCAGTGTGCGCACACACCATGATCACATCCCCCACACCAAGCAGCTGGTCAAAAATGCCCCGGTGGATATTGATATGAGACAGATCCGTAAACGGCTTCATTTCATAATTGTAAGTAAATGCCCCTCCGGATATATACACCCCTTTATCCGTAATAATAAACTCGGTATGCTTATATTTCAATATTGAAAAAAGCACACCACCCAAATAAATCCAAACCGGCATCAAATGCAACAAAAAAAATCCAAAAAAAGCCAGCCCAAAACCACCGGCCATTGCCCCTGCCGATGCCATACGGATCGTGCCGATCATAGAGCCATCCACAAGAGCCCATATTACCGCAACGGGAAGCATGGAATTAAAAATGCTTTCCAAAAGAAAACACTTAAAATCCGGGGTACCTCTCCATAATATCTGTTCCTGATCTCCAACCATTAATTCTAAATCTGTTTTGTTCATTTTCATCCTCTTTCATCCGTGCTTTATTGTACCTTTGTCTAATGAATCAAAGGCTTTCCCTCCTTTTTGATTGTAACTGCCAGCTCCTCAAATGTCAACGGAAGAAGAAAGATACCACTCCACTTCCTCCCGGTTTTCCGCAATGCTGTCCATATCCACTCCGGCTGCCAGCACATATCCTGCCACCTGACGTACCTGACTGGACTGTGCCCTTCCCGTTTTGCACCAGATAGCCATATGCTCACAATTATTACTGATCAGACTGTACTTTTCCTCACCTAAGCGGCTGTATGCCCGCCGCACCGTCTCTTCCGGCGAAAAAACTGTCCAATCCTGCTGCTGAAAATTCTCATTATAATAATCCATAACTCCATGAAAAAGAAATGATGTCTCTGAACGAAGCTTCACCGGAAATCCCGGCGCAAAACTAACCACAAAAT
Organism: Jutongia sp.; assembly: GCA_050873905.1. Taxonomy (GTDB): domain Bacteria; phylum Bacillota; class Clostridia; order Lachnospirales; family Lachnospiraceae; genus Jutongia. The sequence continues at coordinate 1,818 of JBNMJP010000301.1, forward strand.
AATCTTCTCCATCCTTTAAAAAGTCATCGATGCGGGTCTCATGGATCGAAATTCTGCCTCCAAAATCTCCGCCTTCTCCGGCATAATGGATCACCCGCCCGGCCCCCACATAAATCCCGTAATGTTCATACAGCTTTCTGGACGCACCGATCACGTCTCCCGGCCGCACAAATTCATCCGCCATGAGCCGGTCCATTTTCTCCCGCATGGCCACAATGCTTCCATTGCCCTTCTGTCTGCCGTCTTCTCCCACAATACGTGCTTTCCGGGATAATGTTCTCTGTTGCAATGCCCATCCATCCCTGCTCTCAATAGTCCTCCAGAGGGGACTTTCCCCATGGGTCTTACGTTCCATATTGGGACAATCTCCCATCCGGTCTACCAGATCCTGCTCCAGATCCAGAAACATCGTTATATTATTTGTAAGGTCATTCGAAATATCATTAAAATCACCGGGCATCATAATCTCCTTTTTCAACCATTGATCTGAGGGCTTTTTTCCACATACGAAAATTCCCGGAAAACAAAAATCCCATTTTCGTGTATGTATTATAACAGTATATACACGAAAATGGGAAATGTGCCTGTCTTTTATTGCTCAAAATATATGAGCTCTATCTGTGATGAATCATTTTAGGGCGCAGGCC
>JBNMJP010000302.1:0-2461 GCA_050873905.1 Jutongia sp.
CTCCAGGACCAGGGCGAAACGTCTGGCGGGAGACTTTGAGCAGTATGATGTACCGGCATTTTACCGGGAGACGCTGGACCGGGAGCTGCAGCCGGGAGAGCTTATGGTAAGCTATGGCCGTCTGTCAAAGGGGTTTTCCTATACACAGCTTCGTTTCGTAGTCGTCACAGAGAGCGACATCTTTGGGGCAAGGACCAAGACAGGCCACAGACGCCAGAAGCAGCACAATGGACAGGTGATCCAGAGCTTCAATGAATTAAATGTAGGAGATTTCGTGATCCATGAGAACCATGGTCTCGGCATTTACCGCGGTATTGAGAAGATCAAGGTAGATAATGTCGCCAAGGATTTCATCAAGATCGAGTATGGAGACGGCGGAAATCTTTACGTTCCGGCATCGGCGCTGGATGTTCTGCAAAAGTACGCCAGCCAGGATGCAGCCAAAAAACCGAAGCTCAATAAGCTCAATACCATGGAATGGAAAAAGACAAAAACCAGAGTCCGTGGAGCTGTCAAGGAGATCGCCAAAGAGCTTGTGGAGCTGTATGCAAAGCGGCAGGAGCAGCCGGGCTATCGGTTTAGCCCTGATACCGTCTGGCAGACAGAGTTCGAAGAAATGTTTCCTTATGAGGAGACGGCAGATCAGCTGGAAGCCATTGCAGCGACAAAGCGGGATATGGAGAGCAGTAAGGTCATGGATCGTCTGATCTGCGGTGACGTTGGTTATGGTAAGACAGAGGTGGCGATCCGTGCCGCCTTCAAGGCAGTAAATGACAATAAACAGGTGGCATTTTTGGTGCCAACTACGATTCTGGCACAGCAGCATTATAATACCATCAAGGAAAGACTGGGAGATTATCCTATCAATGTAGAAATGATGTCCCGGTTCCGCACAGCCGCGCAGCAGAAAAAGACCATCGAGAAGCTTAAGCGGGGCGAGGTGGATATCGTCATTGGCACCCACAGGCTTTTATCCAAGGATGTTTCCTTCAAGGATCTGGGACTTCTGATCGTAGATGAGGAGCAGCGCTTTGGCGTGACCCACAAGGAAAAGATCAAGCAGATGAAGGGAGACGTAGATGTGCTGACGCTTTCCGCAACACCGATTCCGCGGACCCTGCACATGAGTCTGGTAGGGATCCGCGATATGAGTGTTTTGGAGGAGCCACCGGTAGACCGTCTGCCGATTCAGACCTTTGTCATGGAGCACAGCGGGGAGATCATCCGGGAAGCCATCAACCGGGAGCTGGTGCGGGGAGGACAGGTTTATTATGTATATAACCGGGTCAAAAATATTGATGAGGTAGCCATGGAAATATCCCGTCTCGTGCCGGATGCCAATGTGGCATTTGCCCACGGCCAGATGAGTGAGAGAGAGCTGGAGCGCATTATGATGAGCTTTATTCAGGGGGAGATCGATGTGCTGATCGCAACCACCATTATCGAAACGGGACTTGACATATCCAATGTAAATACTATTATTATAGATAATGCTGACCAGATGGGCTTGTCCCAGCTTTATCAGTTGAGGGGACGTGTGGGACGTTCCAACCGGACAGCATATGCTTTTCTTATGTATAAAAAAGACAAGATACTCCGGGAGGTGGCAGAAAAACGTCTGGCAGCGATCCGGGAGTATACAGATCTCGGCTCCGGGATCAAGGTTGCCATGCGGGATCTGGAGATCCGTGGAGCCGGCAATCTGCTGGGAGCCGCCCAGTCCGGTCATATGGAGGCAGTGGGGTATGAGTTATACTGCAAAATGCTCAGCGAAGCCGTCCGTACTATGAAGGGAGAACGGCCGGAGAGAGAAGAAATGGAGACAAATATCGATCTTCAGGTTGACGCATTCATTCCGGCATCGTATATTAAGAGTGAATATCAGAAGCTGGATATGTATAAACGGATCGCGGCACTGGACAATGAAGGAGAACGCTCTGATATGGAGGATGAGCTGGTGGATCGTTTTGGAGACATTCCACACGCGGCACAGAATCTTCTGCGGATCGCTGTGCTGAAGGCGGATGCACACCGCTGTGGTATCCTTCAGGTAACCCAGAAGCCCGATGGAATTCGTTTTTATATGCAGCCCGATCTGTCGCTTGATGTTTCCGGGATACCGGATATGATCCAGTCATTCGACGGCAATCTCCGCTACATCTCCAAGGGAGAGGCACATTTCCTTTATGTCCGCAGGGCATTGGAGACAGGGGATGGCAGAGCGGCAGTCACAGGCAAAACTGCGGCAAAGGAAAAACGCCAACAGACAGAGAGGATATTTCAGGCAGCAGAAAGTGTCGTAAAGGCGATAGGAAGGCTTCAGAAGCAGGATGAAGCAGTAAACGCTTTCGGCACACAGGATAAAGACGTACAATAAAGAATGGAGTTAAGCAGCATGCAGAGAAGAAAGTGGATATCAGGCTTATGTATTGCCATGGCAGCGGTTCTTGTATTTACCGGC
>JBNMJP010000303.1:0-2461 GCA_050873905.1 Jutongia sp.
AGAGAACGATTTTGTTGGTTGCTTGTTGAGGTGAACAATAAAATATATATCAAAGGAGGATTACAAAATGATTGTACCACGCTATTATGAAGATTTGAGTATGATGCATGACAAGACGATGCCAGCGAGAGCATATTACATTCCGGCATCTGTTCGTAATGACGATTTTGTGGAACACAGAGAAAAGTCAGATCGTTTCCAATTATTAAATGGAGAGTGGAAATTTCAGTATTATAACAGTATTTGTGATGTGACGGATGCATTTTATGAAACGGGTTATGATGTTTCAGATTTTGATTCGGTGGCAGTTCCGGGAGTATGGCAGATGGATGGTTATGATGTACACCAGTATACGAATATCCGCTATCCGTTTCCGTTTGATCCGCCATATGTACCGCAGGACATTCCTTGTGGAGCATATGTTCATACTTTTGATTACCACAAAGAAGAAAAGGCACCAAAAGCATTTCTGAACTTTGAAGGTGTCGACAGTTGCTTCTATGTTTGGGTAAATGGTGTTTATGCCGGATACAGCCAGGTGCCTCATGCGACCAGCGAATTTAATGTTACCTCTCTGCTGAATGAGGGGGAGAATACTTTAGCAGTTTTAGTTCTTAAATGGTGTGATGGTTCGTATTTGGAGGATCAGGATAAATTCCGTATGAGTGGAATTTTCAGAGATGTTTATCTGCTGAAAAGACCAGAAAAAGCGGTTAGAGATTACAAGATTACGACAGAAGTAAAAAGAGATCGTGCTATCGTAAAACTGGATCTGCAGTATGCAAAACCGGTGACAACAAAAGTGACGGTAGAAGATAAATATGGAGCGGTAGTTGCCAGTGGGGAAACTGCAAAGGACGGAATTGTGGAATTGACTGTATTAAATCCTGTTTTATGGAATACAGAGGACCCATATTTATATAAGGTGATCTTGACTACGCCGGATGAAGTGATCGTGGATCGAGTTGGTTTCCGAACGATTGAGATCAAAGATAAGGTTGTTTATTTCAATGGTGAAAAGATCAAATTCCGTGGTGTTAACCGTCATGATTCGGATCCGGAAACAGGATTTGTTATCAGTATTCAGCAGATAAAACAGGATCTGACGCTGATGAAGCAGCATAATTTTAATGCGATTCGCTCCAGCCATTATCCGAACGCCCCATATTTTTACCAGATGTGCGATGAATATGGTTTTATGGTGATTGATGAGGCTGATATTGAGGCACATGGACCGTTTATGCTATATCGGAAGGAAGATACCGACAGGAATCGTTTTCACCGTTGGAATGAAAAAATTGCGGATGATCCGGCATGGGAACATGCGATTGTGGATCGTGTTCAGCTTATGGTACAGAGAGATAAAAACAGATCATGTATTGTAATGTGGTCTATGGGAAATGAAAGTGCTTATGGCTGCAATTTTGAAAAGGCACTTGCATGGACAAAGCAGTTTGATCCGGATCGGATTACACAGTATGAAAGTGCAAGATACCGCAATTACGATATCACATATAATTACGACAATTTAGATCTTTACAGCCGTATGTATCCATCCCTGCAGGAGATTGAGGACTATCTGAAAAATGATGGAAGCAAGCCATTTCTGCTTGTGGAGTATTGTCACAGCATGGGAAACGGACCGGGAGATTTTGAGGATTATTTTCAGATGATTCATAAGGATGACCGGATGTGCGGCGGCTTTGTCTGGGAATGGTGTGATCATGCGATCGCACATAGAACAGCAGAGAATGGAAAGACCAGATATTATTATGGTGGGGATCATGGCGAAACGATTCATGATGGAAACTTCTGTATGGATGGACTGGTGTATCCGGATCGCACACCGCATACAGGACTTTTGGAATATAAAAATGTATATCGTCCGGTGAGAGTTGTGTCTTATGACCAGGAGAGTGGGCAGTTGGTTCTCCATAATTATATGGATTTTGATGATTTGAGGGATTATGTGGATATTTCCTATGAAATGACGCAGGATGGCCTGACGATGGAAAAGGGAAAACTGGCAGAGATTTCGGCTAAACCACATAGTGATGTGACAACCGAGTTGAAGCTGCAGGTTCCAAAGAATGGAAAAGTTTATTTGAAGTTCATTTATCATTTGAAAAAAGAAATTCCATTGCTTGAGCCGGGATACGAATTGGGATTTGAAGAGGTAAAGCTTGTAAATGAGGATGACAGGAACCGACAGGCTGTAAAGTGGCTTGAGCAGGAAAAAACAGCAGGAGCCATTGATGTAAAGGAAACAGACCGGCAGATTGTGTTACAGGCAAAGGACTTTACTTATACATTAGATAAACGCACCGGTATGTTTGAAGATATTCAGTTTGCCGGAAGAAGTTATATCAACCATCCTATGGAGTTGAATATTTGGCGGGCTCCGACGGATAACGATATGTATATAAAACTGGAATGGAAAAAGGCACATTATGATACTGCC
>JBNMJP010000304.1:0-2457 GCA_050873905.1 Jutongia sp.
ATCTTATAGGTGCCATTGGTAAGCTTCGTCAGATCAAACGCATCTCCCTTTTCTATCGTTCCGGCCGTGGCACCATCCAGATCCACCTTATCTCCGGATATCTCAATATTCGGAGCAAATGCATCATTGATCTGCTTCACGACATTATGTACCAGTTGGTCAAACTGTGCCTGAATCTGGGTAATAATAGAATTGCCTGTCGTATTGTTGTAGCGCTTTACCTGTGCATTATAATCATTCATGGCTACCTTGTAGGCAGTTTCATCAAATACACCGGCATCATTGATATAATCATCCTTCACCGGCTGCTTCGGCATATCAGAATAATCAGCAATCTTTAAACCTCTCGCCGTCAAAACACCCCGTAAAGAACCCACGTCCGTCTTTTTCTCATTGGAATATGCCTCTGAGGTATTAAAGGCGTCCCCATAGCCGTTATCCAGCCACCGGACCTTGTAAAATCCCGTTCCCGGCATGGTCTCACATCCCAGATGGTAATTTAACCCGCCATCCACAAAAAGAGCCTGCTCGATATACACCTGCATGCCACCCTTTTCGTCCTCCTGAAAGGTGAAATTCACATATTTGCTGAGTTCATCCAGCAGCTGATTTCTCGCATCCCGGTAATCATTGGCATTCTCCACACCGGCTGCTTCAATCTTAACGATCTGCTGATTGTAAAATGCAATCTTTTCACCAATTTCATTGATTTGATCCACCTGATCACTAATCTCCGTATTCAGGCTGACCTGATAGGTATTGATCTGATTATATACGTTCTGGGCAGTCTCCAGAAACGATTCTGCCGTGGAGATAAAAAGCTGTCTCTTGGTGATGTCCTCCGGATTGTTTGCCATCTCCTGCATGACATTCCACAAAGCCTGCAGATTATCGCGAAACTCCACTCCCTCCGTCTCACCAAAAATATCCTCCATCTCTCCGGCCGTCTCGGACAATTTCTCATAAAAAGCCTGACGCCCTGTCTCCAGACGAAACTCCTTGTCCAGAAACATATCTCTGATCTGCCGCACTGCAGACACCTTTGTGCCCATACCTGTCTGGATCAGGGAACCGTCTACCGCTACCTTTACATTCTGATAATAGGAATCCACCTGTATATTCTGTTGTCTGGTATATCCCTTTGTCTTTACGTTTGCAAGGTTGTGGGATGTGGTATTTAATCCGGACTGTGCTGCATGAAGTCCGGATACACCGGAATTAAAACTTGTAAATAAGCTTCCCATGCCTAACTACCTATGCCTTTCTATATATGTCGTCTGTCTCTTTTCTATAAATTTAAAAAGCGAATGTCCTCAGGGATTCCGATCTTTCGGAAAAACCAGCCTCATGACCAGCCAAAGCCGGTCACACAGCCTGCTTCAAATAATCACTGCTTTGCATCAAAAGCCCCCGGCCCCATATCAACGCCGTAACTGCTGGATGCATTGCGATTGTAATTATTGCTCCCCGGTGACATCCGTGTACTTTGAATAAAATTCATATTGAATTCAATCATTTCTAGGGAATTTTCAATCAATTCTTTATTTTTTTGATTTACATTGACAAGTCTGTCCATCACAAGCTTCAGCGAATCATGAAGCTCACTGAGCTGCTTTTTCTCCGCCGGCTGCCTCGCCATAAGTCTCGCCAATGTAGTAAGATCAAGCTCCTTCGGATCCCGGTTTAAAACGATTCCGATATTTTCAATGATCTTTTCTCTTTTCTTATCTGCTGCATATGCAGCATCCAAAAGCTGCTGCTCCTCATCGGTAACCTTCTGAAGCTCCTGAAGGTCCTCCCGGATCAGCACAACGGTTTTCCTCTCAGAGATAGGGATCAACTTCTCATAAATCTCCTTCTCTCTGCCAAGAACCGTGATCAACTCTTCCATCAAACTGGCCAATGGGCTACCTCATTTCCTTATCAGATACTGGAATCAAAAAACTTGCTCACAACAGAATCTGCAATCTCCTGAGCAGACACATTGTAGCTGCCGGATGCAATCTGTTCCTTTAATGCTGCAACCTTCTCCTCTCTGATGTCAGGAGCTGCTGCAAGTGCCTTCTTCGCTGTCTGGTAATCCTTGCCTTTGCTGGATACCGTAAACTGATCCCTTACAGTGGTTTCGCTTTTCTTTGCGACCTTCTGCGGTCTGGATGCCTGATAAATCTGACTGACCTGATTATATGCATCAATTCTCATAAATATCACCACCTAAATTTATACATTTTCATGATCTCTATATGTGTATCGGAGTTTTTTGCAAAAAATTTAACACCTTTTTGAAAAAAGGTGTTAAATTTGAAACATTATTCCATTGGAATATGATCTTATTTCAGAATATCACAGAAATCAAAAGTTGCAAAATAGTCAGCCGGCGTTTCTGCACGACGGATCATCTGCACACTTCCATCTTCCTTCAGAAGAAGCTCTGCAGAACGAAGGCGTCCATTGTAG
>JBNMJP010000305.1:0-2449 GCA_050873905.1 Jutongia sp.
CCAAATGAAGCCTTCAAAAAATATCTTGATCCCGGTTGTCCCTACTTTATCCCACGGGAATATATCCAGCCTGAGGATGGGATTGAGATCATCCGAAAAGCCGGTGGTGTTCCGATCCTGGCACATCCCCTTCACTATAAACTGCCCCAGAAGGAGCTGGAGTCATTGATTGCCCGGCTTAAAGATGCCGGCCTTATGGGAATCGAGGTGAAATATTCCAATCATACCCTGCAGGATGAATATTATGCCGGCCAGCTAGCTTCCCGTTTCCACCTGCTGCCAAGCGGCGGCTCGGACTTTCACGGAGCCAACAAACCGGCGATCGATATCGGTACCGGCCGCGGAACACTGGCAGTTCCTTACGAATATCTGGAAAACCTTGCCGCAGCCATAGATTATCCTTTATCCTGACAGGCACACACTCTTTTCCTAATAACGTTCCCAAAATAAAAACTGCAATCCCCGCGAACCAAAAAACGTCTGAGGAAATTTTCCTCAGACGTTTTTTATCATATATCAGCAAAATAAATCATATTATTTGTTTTCGTTGCCCTGCTTATCGATCTCTACGATGTTTTCCTTTTTCATCGGGATACGGCAGTTTTTATTATTACCAAACTCTACAATAACAACCTCATCCATAATATCGATCACAACACCGAAAAATCCACTGGTCGTCAGAACGCTGTCTCCTACCTCCAGAGTAGTAAGCAGAGTATCATGCTCCTTCTGCTGCTTCTTCTGTGGACGGATTGCAAAGAACCAGAAAATACCAATGATAGCTGCATAGATCACTACCATACTGAGAATTCCCTGTGTTGTAGACGCCTGTCCGTTTGCTGATGCCAATACGCTTATTGCATTCATTTTAGTTCCTCCATACTTTCTAATTTTTTCTTTTTATATTCCTGGAAGCGTCCCTGTTCAATCGCTTCCCGAATTTCTTCCATTAAATGGTTATAGAACCACAGATTATGTGTCACCATACAGCGAAGTCCCAGCATTTCCTTTGCCTTTAACAAATGACGGATATAGGCACGGCTGTATCTGCGACATACCGGACATCCACAGTCCTCATCCAGTGGCCGATCGTCTCTCTCATATTTCGCATTAAAGAGATTCATCTTTCCATGGTTGGTATATGCATGACCATGTCTGCCATTGCGGGCAGGATATACACAGTCAAAGAAATCCACACCACGCTCCACAGACTCCAGAATATTCTGCGGTGTTCCAACTCCCATGAGGTAGGTCGGCTTGTCCTGCGGCAGATAGTCCATGGTCTTCTCGATCACGTCATACATCTCTGCATGGGTCTCTCCCACTGCCAGACCTCCCAGAGCATATCCATCCAGATCCATCTCGGAAATCCTCTTGGCATGTTCTATACGGATATCCTGAAAGGTGCCTCCCTGATTGATGCCAAATAATAACTGATGGGGATTCAACGTCTCCTCCAGATGATTCAGACGGTTCATCTCCTTCTTGCACCGCTCCAGCCATCTGGTGGTGCGTTCTACAGAATCCTGCATATACTTTCTGGTAGCAGGATGCGGCGGACATTCATCAAACGCCATCGCTATGGTAGAAGCAAGATGCGACTGTATCTGCATACTCTCCTCCGGTCCCATAAAAATACGGTGGCCGTCAATGTGAGAGTTAAAATATACACCTTCCTCCTTGATCTTGCGAAGTCCCGCCAGAGAGAACACCTGAAATCCGCCGGAATCCGTCAGCACCGGACGATCCCAGACAGCAAACTTACGGATGCCTCCCATATCATAAACCACATCATCCCCGGGTCTCACATGAAGATGATAGGTATTGCACAGCATGATCTGCGTCTCTATCTCCTCCAGATCTCTGGTAGAAACGGCTCCCTTGATAGCACCGATCGTGCCGACATTCATAAACACCGGAGTCTCTACTGTCCCGTGAACTGTCTCCAGTCTGGCACGTTTCGCCATTCCATCCTTACATAATACCTTATACATTCTTTTTATTTCCTCCAATATGTCTATCCGCGATAATAGCACCGGAATGCCCTTTGTGTCAATATCTGCGGAATAAATCTAATAAGAATTTAATAATTAGAATGATCACTACCACAGGAATGACAACAGTTACAGTAAGCTTCAGTACAAAGATCAGCACAGCGATCACAATGACCGCAATGGAGATCAGCATCGCATAACGGAATACCTTATCATACCATTTTTCACTGGAGCCTCCATCCTGATAAACACTGTCTGTCCGGGTTTCTCTGCTGTAATCATCTCTTGCCTGTTCCTTATAGAAATCTGCCATAGGTCCCTTCGAAGCGGTAAAGGAATCGATCAGCGTTCTTGCGATCAGCCGCGGATCCCCCAGCTCCTCACATACTTCTCTCTCAGACTTACTGCTCTCCGCAAAATAATTATCATAATAGCGGATATTATCCTCAATATCC
>JBNMJP010000306.1:0-2448 GCA_050873905.1 Jutongia sp.
AGGAATCACCTGTCCCAGCCCGGTGCTTTTTCTTCCGGCACAAAAGTCGCCAAAAAGCTGTACCGGGATTTTTCCCTGACCGGCTTTGTACGCTGCCTCTTCCCATTTTCTCTGAAAGGCAATCCCCGCCAGCGGATCACGTCCTCCAAAATCAGAAGGATCCACTGTAACCACAATGGCGCTGTTTGCATTGCGTCCGTCTCGGGCATGATTACTCATTCCGTTTACCGCCAGACGCCCCTTTTCTGAAGAGGCATTGACGATATATCCGCCGGGGCACATACAAAACGAATATACACCGCGTTTTTCCCTGGTATTATAAGTCAGCTTATAATCTGCTGTGGGCAGTTTTTCGTGCAGATCACCATACTGGTTCTGTCCGATCATCTCCTGTGGATGCTCCACACGTACTCCCACCGCAAAAGGCTTTGCCTCCATAAAGATTCCACTGTCATATAATGTCTTTACGGTATCTCTGGCGCTGTGCCCCGTTGCCAGGATCAACGTGTCACATTCCAGATGCTCCTCTGTGCCATTTCGGAGATACACGATTTCTTTCAGTGTATCCTCCTGCCATACGGCCCGGAGAAACTGTGTTTCAAAAAGCACCTCTCCTCCCAGCTCCCGGATATGTTCCCTGATATTTTGCACAACCTGTCCCAACAGATCTGTCCCAATATGGGGCTTTTGCAGATAGAGGATTTCCTCCGGAGCACCAAACCGCACAAAGGTTTCCATGACCTTTCTGCCCCGGCCTGTGGGATCCTTAACCAGCGTATTCAGCTTTCCATCGGAAAAGGTTCCGGCTCCCCCTTCCCCAAACTGTACATTACAGTTTTCGTCCAGTTCGCCGGTATCCCAAAATCGGGACACCTTTTTCTGACGTTTTTCCACATCACAGCCCCGTTCCAATATAATAGGGGCCTGTCCATGCTCTGCCAACTCCAGCGCCGCAAACAACCCGGCAGGTCCCATTCCCACAATAACCGGTCGTTTTTTCTGTCCCATATCCGGTACAGATGCTGTATCAGCAGCTTTCTTCCCTGACTCCTTTGCATTTCCGTTTCCGAAGCCCTTCCATAGTACCGCATCGTTTTTCCCGTAACGGTGAAGTACCTTTTCTTCATGAGGTATCTGAAAAGCCACCTGATAAATATACTGCATCTGGTGTTTCTTTCTGGCATCCATGGATCTGCGGAGGATCTGAAATTCTTTCATTTCCTCCTCCCTGATATGTAGCTGCTTCGCTGCTGCCCGCCGGACAAGCTGCTTTTCTTCCTCTCCGATGATTCCTTGTTTGACAAGCTCTGCCGGAACCCTCTGACAGATTTTATCCAAGGAAACCTTTATTTGTGAAACTTTGATCATGTTAATCCTCTATTCTGCTTATTATATTTTCTGTATCTGGAAATTTATTTCCGAAATTGCTTTTCCCATCTGTCCCATTTAGTGTACACGTCCTGCTGCCGCCGTTCCTGCGAGATAACCGCTGGTCCACGCCCACTGGAGATTATATCCCCCGCAGATCCCGTCCACATCCAGAAGCTCTCCCGTAATATAAAGTCCCGGATGCTTACGCACCTCCATGGTATCCGGATCAAGCTGGCTTGTAAGGACTCCTCCTGCCGTCACCTGTGCAAAGTCAAATCCGTTGACCCGCTCAATGCCAACCTTCCATTGTTTGAAGCGGTCTGCGATCCGGCGGACATCCCGGTCACTCCATTCTCCCGCCTTATCCTTCGGCTTTAAACCAAGGCTTTTGAGAAGAACTCTTCCGAGGACCTGATGCACCATGCCTTCCAGTGCCTGCTCCGCTGTGTATGCCGCAAATTCCTTTCGCCTGCGGAAAAGCTCCGCCTCAAGCTCCTCCTCCGGATAATCCGGCAGGATATCAAGCAGCAGATACGGCTTGTCCCCCTGTTCCAATGCTCTGGCGGCATAACGGCTCACCTGAAAGCATGGAATTCCGGACAGACCGTAGGATACAAGCTGAAGCTCTCCCTGATCCTTTGCAAGAAGCTCTCCTGCTTTGCTGTAAAGCTCCACACGACCCCGTACCCGTATTTTCGCCCATTCCTTTGTAAAATCTCCCTTCAGGACACAGGAGGTCAGAGCCGGAACCGGAGAAACGATCTGTAACCCCAGCTTCTGGGCAAGCTTATAACCGTCTCCTCTGGAGCCGTGAACCGGTGCCGCCTTTCCTCCCACTGCAAGAATGACATTCCGCGCCTGATACGAAGCCTTATCCGTCTGGACCTGATAACATACTGTGCCATCTTTTTCCGCCTTTGCTGTGATACGTTGTACTCTCTCCTCCGTATGAAGCACTACTCCAAGCATCTCCATCCGCCGTACCAGTGCATCCACCACAGATGCCGCCTGACCGGATACCGGGTAATAATAACCGTCCCTTGCCTGCGGCAGGATTCCCATTTTCCGGAACATATC
>JBNMJP010000307.1:0-2436 GCA_050873905.1 Jutongia sp.
CCTCCACAAACTCCTTCGCCGCTTCCTCATTGGCCGTATGTGCCACTTCAATATGAATATGCTCCATATTGTCCAGACCGCCGAAACGCTCCTTAATATCGTTCTCTATGGCATTGATCATCTTTGCCACGCCCTGCTTTTTGGTACGGGCAATGGTAAAGGCATCCAGTTTCTCTCCCTGAATCTGCAGAACCGGCTTTAAACGGAGTGCTGTTCCCAGTGCGGCCGCTGCCGGAGTGATCCTTCCGCCCTTTTTCAGATAAGTCAGGGTATCCAGCATAATGTAAATACTGGACTGCATTTTCTCCTTTTCTAGAAGCTCCTTGATCTGAGCCGCATTCATGCCACGTCCGGCTAACTCCATGGCATCCATGGCCGACTGACGCTGCGTTACTGAAATACGCTGATTGTCTACAACCTGTACTCTGCCGTCATAATCCTGTGAAAGCATCTGAGCCGTGGAACAGGAACCGGACAAGCCACTGGACATCGGGATATAAACAACCTCATCCGCATCCTCCAATGCTTTATCCCAGTATTTTAATACATCCTCCACCGAAGGCTGTGATGTGGATACATCCGCATTCTGCGCAAGCTTCTCATAAAACTCCTCCTGTGTCAGACTGATATCCTCATAGTAGGTTTCTCCATCAATAATAAAAGGCATCGGCAAAACGGTAATGCCCATATCCTTTGCCTCATTCTGCGTAATACCGCTGTTACTGTCTGTCATTACTGCAACTTTACTCATATTCATCCTCCATGTCTTCATCGACCAAATCACAATGTCTTTGAAAATCTACATACTTCATTAAATTATATATGATATCCCCCCTAATAGCAACATTTTCCTTGATTCTTCGCATTTCCCGTAGTAGAATAAATGGATACCAGGCGAAATTTGACGGAAGGGGGTGATCCCATGCATCGGTTTTTACGTTCCATCGGTTTTAGTCATATCAACACCAGGCAGGACATGGACAAGCTGCTTGGAATCATCATGAACGAACCGGATCAGACCAAAAAGATTGCATTATCCAAAAATCATATCTATACAGAATTTACCAAAGAGTTTGCCAGTCATACCGGCATCGTTGTCCGGGGCGAGTATGACGAAAAGGGATTCTTTCATATCGAGCATCATTTTCCCTACTTAAAGGGGACGATCCTTTCCACCGCCTCCGACATCACCGTCAATAAACGTGTGGATACCGATGCCTTTACCGGGATGTGCGACGATATCCGTCTCGGTATCTCCATGATCTTTTATCTGCAGAATGCCGTCGATTATCTGATGTTAAACTGCAGCGACAATACACCGCACAAAGCGCGGACCTATCTTTCCGGTCTGGCTCTGGAGGGCAAGATCCTTCTGGGTGTCGAGGATAATGAGGAGATCAAGCAGCGGAAATCCCGTCGCACGCGAATGCGGAATCAGCTGATCGCTATGGCAAAATCCGGAGATCAGGATGCCATCGACAGTCTGACCATAGACGAGATCGATCTCTCGGCACAGATCAACCGCCGGATCCGCACGGAGGATCTGTACAGTGTCGTAGAAACCAGCTTTATTCCTTACGGCTCTGAATCAGACAATTATCAGATCCTTGGCACCATCGTCAATTGGAGCTGCGTCCGAAACCAATACACCGGTGAAGAGATGTATCAGCTTCTGGTTTCCTGCAACGACATTGTTCTGACCATCGGTATCAACAGAGACTCCCTGATCGGCGAACCTATGATCGGCCGCCGTTTCAAAGGTATTATCTGGATGCAGGGAGCAGTGGATTTTCAGAAAATTTAACCATAAAAATGCAGTCCCCTTATTTATGGAGACTGCATCTACTATTTCGCAATTTTGAGGACAGCACATAAGGGCTGTCTTTTGTTTTGCCGTTTTCCTCCTTGATCAGATATACCCTTTCCTCCACTTGATCTTCCGGACACTTCTCAGTGGCGAGTTTGCCGCTTTTCTGGCATACCCGGTATTTCACATGACAATCGCAGTTTTGAACCGGCTGCGAACCGTTCACAAAATATTCTCTCTGCACGGCATTGCCACCGGGCGCTTTTTCACATAAATCCTCCACTGCCAGACCGCCGCATTTCGTACAGATATTGCATGCCACGATATCCTCCGGTATCTTAAAACTTCCTTTTTCGATCTTTTTTGTCTTATGCACCTGCGTCATGATCCGTTTCCACAAAGCTTCACAGGATATGTCAGAAGTAATCCGCTTTTCATCATCATAACCACTCCAGATCCCCGCAGTATAAAATGGAGTATATCCTTCAAACCACTGATCTTTATGATCAGCAGAACTTCCGCTGTATCCGGCTGCTGCCAGCTTTTCTATACCCGGATCCGCATCCTTTCCGGCACCATTTTCCACATACTCCTGCAGTACATTGGTCATCAGCCATGCTGTGGATTTA
>JBNMJP010000308.1:0-2425 GCA_050873905.1 Jutongia sp.
AAGCACCAGTCTGACGGCGCAGCGGGTCTATGAGGTGATCGTCCGCCGTTTCCTGTGTATTTTTTATCCTCCGGCAGAGTACCAGAAGATCAGCCTGACCGCCGTGCGGGAACAGGAGCGTTTCTTCTCCGGGATCCGTATCATGCTGCAGCAGGGTTATCTGGAGATTGCCGATGCGTCCTTTTCCAACAAAAAGAAAACGGCCGCAAAGGAATCCGGCGACCAGAATGCCGACGGCTCCTCCGAGGAAGAAAAGGATACCTTCGATGAGGAATTGATCGCCTTGATGAAGCAGATCAAAAAAGGAACGGAAATTGATCTGAACAGTCTGGAGATCAAAGAGGGCGAGACATCACCACCAAAACGGTACAATTCCGGTTCCCTGATCCTTGCCATGGAAAATGCAGGACAGTTGATCGAGGATGAAGAGCTTCGTTCCCAGATCAAAGGAAGCGGCATTGGCACAAGTGCTACAAGAGCCGAAATTCTTAGTAAGCTTGTGGCGAAAAAATACCTGAAGCTGAACAAAAAAACACAGATCATCACACCGGAGTTTCTGGGGGAAATGGTCTATGACGTGGTGGATTCCTCCATCCGTTCCCTCTTAAACCCGGAGCTTACCGCAAGCTGGGAAAAGGGACTGACTTATATGGCAGAGGGAACCATCACCGAGGATGAATATATGGCAAAGCTGGAAAACTACATTGCCAAATGGGTCAATGGTGTCAAGGGTCTGAACAATCAGGGATACCTTCGGAAAAAGTTTGATGAAGCCGCTGTATATTACAAGAAATAACACATATCACGCAATCTGAACCCTTATATTTTAAGGTCAGAACGTAACAGGAAAGGGAAAGCTATGTACGATGCATTAAAAAACAAAAACTTATTTAATTTTGACGAGACCATCGCCAGAGATATCTTTACCGACCGGGAGTTTCCGTGGGAGGTATTGCCTCACATTGGAGAATTCATTCTGACACTGGGTGCCGGTTTACCGGCTGAGGAATATGAGCAGAAGGGCGAAAATATCTGGATTGCCAGATCAGCCACCATCGCACCCACCGCATCCATCAACGGTCCGTGTATCATTGGGAAAAATGCGGAGGTCCGCCAGTGTGCCTTTATCCGTGGCAACGCCATTGTGGGAGAGAACTGCGTTGTGGGAAACTCCACTGAGTTAAAAAATGTCATTCTCTTTAACAATGTACAGGTTCCTCATTACAATTATGTAGGAGATTCTATTCTCGGATACAAGTCCCATATGGGCGCCGGTTCCATTACCTCTAATGTCAAGTCCGACAAGACAAAGGTGACGATCCGCTATAATGATGACGTGATCGCCACGGGCTTGAAGAAAATGGGGGCGATCCTCGGCAATTATGTGGAGGTGGGCTGTAACAGTGTCCTCAATCCGGGAACCATCATCGGAAGCAATACCAATGTCTACCCATTGTCCATGGTCAGAGGATATATTCCAAAGGGAAGTATCTACAAACGCCAGGGTGAAATTGTCGAAAAATCCATCAATTAAAATTTTTGATGAGTTTTTTTGTCAAAAAGTGTAGACTAAATAAGAATTTTGTGCGAAAATGTAATTAGGACTGCGGGTGATGCCGCAGATAAAAAGCATATTGAAAGGAGCAAAATCATGGTTTATTCACAGGAAGTAGAAAACATGTGCCCTGTTGCCCAGGGTGTGCATCATGGAGCTGCACCAATCCCTGAGGAAGCAAAATGGGTTCAGGCAAAGGAAGTTAAGGATATTTCCGGTTTTACACATGGTATTGGCTGGTGTGCACCTCAGCAGGGCTGCTGCAAGCTGAGCCTTAATGTAAAGGAAGGTATCATTCAGGAGGCTCTCGTTGAGACTGTTGGATGTTCTGGTATGACACATTCTGCAGCTATGGCTGCTGAGATTCTCCCAGGTCTGACTGTTATGGAGGCACTCAATACTGACTTGGTTCGTGATGCGATCAATACAGCAATGAGAGAGTTATTCCTTCAGATCGTTTATGGTCGTTCCCAGAGTGCATTCTCTGAGGATGGACTTGCTATCGGTGCCGGTCTTGAGGATCTTGGAAAGGGTCTTCGTTCTCAGGTTGGTACTATGTACGGTACTCTGAAGAAGGGACCTCGTTACTTAGAGATGGCAGAGGGTTATGTTACTGCAATCGCATTGGATGATGAGGATATGATCATTGGTTATAAGTTTGTAAACCTTGGTAAGATGACAGATTTCATCAAGAAGGGTGATGATCCTAATACTGCATGGGACAAGGCATCCGGACAGTACGGACGTGTTGCTGACGCAGTGAAGCTCATTGATCCGAGAACTGATGAAGAGATCGCAAAATAAAGAAAAGGAGGCAAACGAATCATGGCATTATTTGAATCATATGAGAGAAGAATTGACCAGATCAAC
>JBNMJP010000309.1:0-2420 GCA_050873905.1 Jutongia sp.
ATGATAAGGGCTTTTTGATCTGCCTGCCAAACCGCAAACATCCGGAAACCCTGGCTCCGGTGAAGGAAACACCGAAGCTTTTTGCGACACTGCAGGAGGCAAGTGAATGGGGAAGGATGATGAATGTGGACACCGTGGGAGCCTTAAATGATGTGATCTCCCATGGCGGTATTACGGATCTGATCCTGGTGCAGGAGGCACTTCAGGAAAAGAAGGTGGCAGAGATCGCAGAGCAGATCGCCGGTGACAGGAGCAAAAAGTTTGTGATGATCGCAGGACCGTCTTCTTCGGGAAAGACTTCCTTTTCGCACCGTTTATCGATCCAGCTCCGTACCCACGGTCTGAAGCCTCACACGATCGCATTGGACAATTATTTTAAGGATCGCAAGGATACGCCGTTAGACGAGGATGGCAATTACAATTTTGAATGTCTGGAGGCAATCGACACAAAGCAGTTTAACGAGGATATGACAGCACTTCTGGAGGGCAAAAGAGTCGAGCTTCCGGAGTTTAATTTCCTGTTAGGCAAGAGAGAATATAACGGGGATTTCCGCCAGCTTGGTCCGGAGGGTATTCTGGTCATCGAGGGAATTCATGGACTCAATGAAAAGATGTCCTATTCTCTGCCAAAGGAGAGTAAGTTTAAAATCTATATCAGTGCATTGACACAGTTAAATATCGACGAGCACAACAGGATCTCCACGACAGACGGACGTCTGATACGCCGGATGGTCCGTGATGCCAGAACACGCGGGGCATCTGCAATGCATACCATCGGCATGTGGCCTTCGGTGCGCCGGGGAGAGGATCAGTACATATTCCCATTCCAGGAGGAAGCGGATGTGATGTTTAACTCTGCGCTGATCTATGAACTGGCAGTATTAAAGCCGTATGCCGAGTCCATTCTTTTCGGGATTCCAAAGGATGTGCCGGAGTATGTGGAGGCAAAGCGTCTGTTGAAATTCCTGGATTACTTTATTGGTGTCAGTACCGAGGTGATCCCGAAGAATTCGTTAATGAGAGAGTTTGTTGGCGGAAGTATTTTCCGTGTATGATAAATAGAAAGGCAAGGTGAATTGCAGTGGCAAAATTGATCGATGGAAAAAAGATTTCCGGAGAAATTAAGGATGAATTAAAGGAAAAGGTGGCACAGCTTAAGGAAAAGGGTGTAGAGGTAACTCTGGCTGTGATCCAGGTCGGAAATGATCCGGCATCCACCGTTTATGTGGGCAATAAAAAGAAAGCATGTGCATATATCGGTATCAATTCCCTGTCATATGAACTGCCGGAGGAGACAACCCAGGAGGAGCTTCTTGATCTGGTGCGCCAGTTGAATGACAGAAAAGACGTCAACGGTATTCTGGTGCAGCTTCCACTGCCGGCGCATATTGATGAGGACACAGTGATCCGCACTATCGCACCGGAGAAGGATGTGGACGGTTTCCATCCACAGAGCGTTGGCATGTTAAGCATTGGACAGAAGGGCTTTGTATCATGCACACCGGCCGGTATCATTCAGTTGTTAAAGAGATCCGGTATTGAGATTGACGGGAAGGAATGTGTTGTGGTAGGCCGCAGTAATATCGTCGGAAAGCCGATGGCAATGCTTCTGATCCGGGAAAACGGCACCGTAACCGTATGCCACTCCCACACAAAGGATCTGAAGGAAGTGACCAGACGGGCAGACATACTGGTGGTAGCCATTGGAAAACGCCAGTTTATTACGGCGGATTACGTCAAAGAGGGTGCCACAGTCATTGATGTGGGAATGCACCGTAAAGAGGACGGTAAGCTCTGCGGTGACGTGGATTTTGATTCTGTGGAGCCGGTAGCGGGAGCAATCACACCGGTACCGGGCGGCGTTGGTCCGATGACCATTGCCATGCTGATGAACAACTGTGTTTCTTCCGTAGAATAATGTACTAGAATGGAGAACAGAACATGAATATATTTTTTGTATCTCTTGGCTGTGACAAAAATCTGGTAGACAGTGAGATGATGATCACTTCTCTGCGAAAGGATGGCTTTGAGATCATTGACCGGGAAGAGGATGCGGATATCATCGTGGTAAATACCTGCTGTTTCATTGGAGATGCCAAGGAGGAAAGCATTAACACGCTTCTGGAGATGGCCGCTTACAAGGAGGATGGAAAATGTAAGCTTCTGGTAGCGGCAGGGTGTCTCGCACAGCGTTATCATCAGGAGATCCAGACAGAGATCCCGGAGGTGGATGTGATCATTGGTACCATGGGCTATGAAGAAATGGGTCAGACTCTCCGGAAAGCGCTGGAGCAAAAGGGTGTGGTGGAGAGCCTGAAAAGCATTGATTATCTGCCGACACCTCTGACAGACCGGGATAATACGTCCGGTGGCAGCTATGCGTACCTCAAGATCGCAGAGGGCTGTGACAAGTGCTGTAC
>JBNMJP010000310.1:0-2420 GCA_050873905.1 Jutongia sp.
CACAATCACAGGTCGTGGTACAGTTGCTACAGGCCGTGTAGAGCGTGGTACTCTTAAACTTAACGATGAGGTTGAGATCGTTGGTATTCACGAGGAGACTCGTAAGACAGTTGTAACTGGTATCGAGATGTTCCGTAAGCTCCTTGACCAGGCTCAGGCTGGTGATAACATCGGTGCTCTTCTTCGTGGTGTTCAGAGAACAGAGATCCAGAGAGGACAGTGCCTTGTTAAACCGGGTTCTGTAACTTGCCACAAGAAATTCACAGCTTAGGTTTACGTTCTTACTAAAGACGAGGGCGGCCGTCATACACCGTTCTTCAACAACTATCGTCCGCAGTTCTACTTCAGAACAACAGACGTTACAGGCGTTTGCGAGCTTCCGGAAGGTACAGAGATGTGCATGCCGGGCGACAACGTTGAGATGACAATCGAGCTTATCCATCCGGTAGCTATGGAGCAGGGTCTTCGTTTCGCTATCCGTGAGGGCGGCAGAACTGTTGGTTCCGGTAGAGTTGCTACAATCATCGAGTAATCGACGGATATAATACTGAGGTGCAAAAAGTTTTTCATGAGGAGCTCAGGAAGGAGTCTACTCATTCCTGAGCGGATCGTGAAATAACTTTTTATAGCGCGGTTAAGCGCGGCTTCTTGGACGCAAAGCGGACAAGAAGATGGCACCGGAAAAATAAATATAGTATCTCCGTGAGATATTTGTGTCCAAGCGTAAGAGACCCGCAGAACTTTGTTCTGCGGGTTTTTCTGTTGCCCGAAAAGATTATCTGAGCCTAACTGATTTTATGCTTGACTAACCGATAGTTTGAGGAGTATCCTATAAATAGAAGATACAAAAAGAATAAATTTATATAAATTTACAGACAATATTCAATGTAACGATTGTGAAGCATAGAATCAGGGGGCGTTATTATGCAGGCTTTATCAACGGCAAAATCAGGGGAGCGTTATACAATTAAATGGATGCTAGGAAATCAGAAAGTGATGGATTTTCTTCACCGTCACGATTTCTGTGAGGGAAATCCGATCGATGTGATCCAGCAGAACAATGACTGGATGATTATTGGAAATGACGGATGCAGAGTCGCAATCGGATGTGAGGTTGCGGACAGAATCCAGGTTTAAGGTGTTCCAAAGAAGAATAAAGAATTGTATCCTCGGTAAAGGGCGCGGCAGACAGAAAAAAGTCTGCTGCGCTTTTCTGTTATGGGCTTTAGCCTGTTGAGGACATTGGAGTTTTTCGTGATCCGAAAAATGGAGATGTCCGAAACAAAAACCCACCTGCTATGCGGGTGGAGTCAAATCGTTATACAAAAAATCACCTTTCCGTTACAATAGAGTTGTTCAGGCACTATCGTAAGAAAGGAAAGGTGATTTTATGGCAAAAAAGAATAACGATTTAGCTCACACAAAATGGATGTGTAAATACCATATCGTATTCACTCCTAAGTATAGACGAAAAATGATTTATAATCAATTAAAAACGGACATTCGAGATATACTGAAGCAGTTATGTTCATACAAAGGAGTAGAAATCATAGAGGGGCATATCATGCCAGATCATATCCATATGCTTGTAAGTATCCCACCTAAAATGAGTGTATCGAGTTTTATGGGGTATTTAAAAGGAAAATCCGCATTAATGATATTCGACCGACATGCAAATTTAAAGTATAAATTTGGGAACCGTCATTTCTGGTCAGAAGGTTATTATGTCAGTACAGTAGGATTAAATGAAGCGACAATTAAGAAATATATCCAAGATCAGGAAAAGTATGATATCATGCAGGATAAATTAAGTGTGAAGGAATACGAAGACCCTTTTAAGGGTACAGAGTCGAAGTAGTACGAACGCCCCTTCAGGGGCATAAGCAACGCGTCAAGTACGATAGTGACTTGAACGAAGAGAAAGTCTAGGGCGCCTTGAGACGCTGTCTGGCAGCAAGGGCTTACAGCCAGCGTCCCGAGCCACCCGTTTTACGGGTGGCGGCGACTCAGGAGCACGCTATGGCAAAGGCACCGACACGATATGATTCGATGCTGTCTATCTAAAACGAAGTATCCGACTGGGTAAATGCCCACCACAGAAAGACAGATGAATGCCACAGCCGGAAAATTTCATAAAAACGGCTTTGATATAGGTAAAACCTATAATGACTTATTTCTTATCTATATTGGACGAATCAGCAAAAACGTGATATCTTATTAGCACACACAGAGATTAGAAAATGTACGGCTGGCACGTACATGGGAGGATAAAATTGATTCAGTTAGACCATATTACAAAGACGTTTGATACCGGTGTGGAAAAAGTCCATGCGGTCTCTGATGTCACACTCCATATCAGGAGTGGTGAGATCTTCGGTATCATCGGATTCTCCGGTGCCGGAAAATCCACACTGGTGCGA
>JBNMJP010000311.1:0-2416 GCA_050873905.1 Jutongia sp.
CCTTCAGCACTCTTCTGGCAGGAATATTACCGGTTCCGTGAAGCGGTGTATAGACGATCTTGAGATCCTTGCCAACTTCTTTAATGCTATCCCAGTGAATGACCTGCTTTTTCAGCTCTTCAATATATTTATCATCAATGGCTGCGCCAATATTCTCATAAAGATCCTTTGCCACAGCATCTGCCTTATCCATAGTCTTGACGGTATTCCAGTCGGTTACTGCCTTTACCTCATCCATAATACCGGTATCATGTGGCGGTGTGATCTGGGCACCATCCTCCCAGTATACCTTGTATCCGTTATACTCCGGCGGGTTGTGGCTCGCTGTTACATTGATACCTGCCACGCAGCCGAGCTCTCTCACGGCAAAGGAAAGCTCTGGTGTCGGACGAAGGGATTCAAATACATATGCCTTAATGCCGTTTGCTGCCAGACAAAGTGCTGCCTCATCTGCAAACTCCGGTGACATATGACGGGAATCAAATGCAATGGCTACACCCTGAGAAGCCTTCCCCGCTTTATTGATATAATTTGCAAGTCCCTGTGTTGCCTTACGAACCGTGTAAATATTCATACGGTTGGTACCGGCACCAATGATTCCTCGCAAACCAGCGGTTCCAAATTCAAGATCCATATAAAAACGCTCTTTGATCTCATTGTCATTATCTGCGATGTCCTGCAGCTCCTTCTTCGTGTCCTCATCAAAGTAAGGATTGCTCAGCCACTCCTTGTAGATGTCTTTGTAGTCCATGATTCTTCCTCCTATCAGTGATGGCATACGCCTGATTTTCCATCTATTATTTTGTATGCAAAAATGCATATTGTCAACCAAAAATTGTAACCATTTTGTAAATCTTTTTGTTACGGTACTGCAGTTGCTGTCGTTTCCGTGGTTTCTTCCTTTACCGTCAGATCCGAAAAACTGTATTTCACATTCTGATCATCATCCAGCACATCCACAGAATAACTCTTGGTGGTGTAACCATCCTTTCGCAAAGTAATCGTCTGGGAACCGATCACCTTTGTAAAAGTACATGGTGCCAATCCCTTATATACATTATCCAGATACACTTCCGCCCCCTCCGGCGAAGACACGGTGATGGTATGGTCGCTGTCCATTTTCTTGGTCTGTGTTGTACTGCTTGTGTCATCCGCACTTTTCTTGCTGCTCTTAGAGGCAGGTGCCGATGTCGTTTCCGTTGTATCCGCCTTTTCCTCTACCAGGTCAATTCTGACCGTGGACGCCTTTTCCTCCACATCCAGCGTGCCGGTATATGTGGTATAGCCGGTCATGGCAACCTTCACCTGATATACTCCATATGCCAATGCAATTGGTTTTCTATAGGAAACTGCAGTACCGTTGATCGTAAGATCCGCTCCTGCCGGCTTGATGTCAAAACTGATCACACCGACCTTGCTGTCTGCCGGCTCATAATCACTAAAATCCAATGTAACCTCTTTGTCATTATGCACCGTGACGTTTTTTACTGCTGTAGAATGATTCTTGCTCAGGATCACTTTATAAGAGCCCTCCCGCACGGTGATCAGCATATTTTGGGTAACCGGCAGGATCATACTGTCTCCAATCTCGATCATACCGCCGATAAAGTCCTTATAATGGGACAGCCGGATGTATCCATGTCCCTGACTTTTCACCACAGAATACACATTATAACCGGTCCCCCGCACCGTCAGGACATCCTGTTTATTGATCTCCATCATTTCAATGGGCTTTCCATCGGAAGAAAAGAAGGTCTGATCCGTATACTGATACTTGCGGTCCGCAAAGGACAGGCTGCTCTCATCACTGTCAAACTTGTAATCATTGACCTCCTGATACTCCCATACGTCTTCCGGAATATCCGTAGACAACAGCTTGCCGTCAGACGGATCATATTTCGCTTCGATAATCTCTCCCACCTCGATCTCACTGCCATCACGTTCCTGTCCGAAACGGTCTGTCATGGTGGCAGTCGCATCATATGCGATAACCGTCTCAATGTCACTGCCCAGATCCCGCAGGGTCAGCTGACCGGTCGCCGTATCATTGGCCACCACGACCCCCTCTACGCTGTCAGGCGCCTCAGTGGCCCCTCCGTTCCGATCCACTCTCGTGGTCCGCTGTTCCTGAGAAGATCCGCATCCTGTCAACATTGTACTCCACATAAAAAACGCGCCCAGACATAGCAGGACGCGCCAGATTTTATTATTGTTCATATAGCTCCTCATTCTTCTACCGCCAGTTGCGGCAGCTTCCACAAATCTTATCGTAATCTGTACATCATAAGCCCCACAGAGCTCTATATGTCCCAGCCAACATTTTAACACAGCGGTCCTCTCACATCAATATCCCTTTTACTTCCTTCAGAAAACGATTCCTCTGCTCCTCCTGCCCCCGTATCTTTAACAACTTCTC
>JBNMJP010000312.1:0-2416 GCA_050873905.1 Jutongia sp.
GACAGAGTAAATTCATATAAGGTATCACTGCCTTTCCGGGTAACCTTCATATTTTCAAGCTGGGAGGAAGCGTCCTGCATAATATCCGAAATAAAGGTGACCATGGAAAGAACCTCTTCCGGAGAACGCTCGGTGCGGGTCTTTTCCTTCCCGTTGTCTGTAACATACCAGCCGTTTTTATAGGTGGAATGACTTTTCTCGGTCTTACCTTTAGTGGTGGTTTTGGTGGTCATATTCAGGGTTAAATGATCATGATCATTGGCACCGGTTACAAGCGCATCCGCACTCATATGACGTTTTCCCTTGATCAGCTTTCCTTTGAGATTGATGGAAGCATCGGTTTTTGCACGGAAAGAGGGCTGTGACAAAAGCTTTTCAAAGGAGAAATAGACCTTTCCTTCAGGGGAGTCGGGATCTGGTGTTTCAGACACTTCCTGTGGACTGGTAGTGACTGAGGATGGCTGTGATGAAACATTTTGTTGTACGTTGTCTCTGGGAGCAGCAGTACGGCGGTGCTGGTACAGACATACGCCCTCTACCAGGAGAAGCGCCACAACAACAGCGATTGCAATATATTTTAAAGGTGATGATTTTTTGTTCATAGAGATCACTCCTTGTATGCTATCTGTTTTTGACCCTTGCATCATATTATATTATAATGTTATTTGGCAGGCAGGTCAAAAAATATCAGAAAAATAATCGAAACCGGAATAGGAGACGACATATATGAATTACGCAGAGATAAAAAAATGTGATGTGGCAAACGGACCGGGGGTCCGGGTGTCATTATTTGTCAGCGGCTGTACCCATCACTGCAAGGAATGTTTTAATAAGGAGACCTGGGATTTTCAGTTTGGAAAGCCATTCACACAGGACACGATCGACGAGATTCTGGAGCTGTTAAGTCCTGATTATATTAAAGGGATCACTCTGCTTGGGGGAGAGCCTATGGAGCAGGTGAATCAGCAGGGACTTCTGCCACTGCTGCGACAGATCCGGGAGAAGCTGCCGGACAAGACCGTGTGGTGTTTTACCGGATATGATTATGAAAAGGATGTTCTGGGCAGAATGGTACCTGAGTGGGAGGAGACAAAAGAATTTCTTTCTTATCTGGATGTGCTGGTGGACGGAGAGTTTAAGATCGAACAGAAGGATCTGGGACTGATCTTTAAGGGTTCAGCCAATCAGAGAACAATCCTGGTGCAGGAATCTCTCAAAGAAGGTCATATTGTATACTGGGATCCCGAAAATCCATAAGAATTTGATAAAATTCCATGAAATCCCAAAGAAATGCCAAAAACGGCTTGAAATTTTAGGACAAGTCCGCTACAATAATGAGTGGGTTGTGACTGCGAGGTAATCGGGCAGTTATGAGAAATGCTTAATTACTGCACAGCGCCAGCAGTGACAGTATATTATAAATTATATTTTAGGAGGAATTAAAAATGGCAGTAAAAGTTGCAATTAACGGTTTTGGTCGTATCGGACGTCTTGCTTTCAGACAGATGTTTGGTGCAGAGGGTTATGAAGTAGTAGCTATCAACGATCTGACAAGCCCAAAGATGCTTGCTCATCTGTTAAAGTATGATTCATCACAGGGTAAGTATGAGAAGGCTGACACAGTTTCAGCTGGAGAGGATTCCATCACAGTTGATGGTAAGGAGATTAAGATCTATGCATTCCCTGATGCAAACAACTGCCCATGGGGCGAGCTTGGTGTAGACGTTGTTCTTGAGTGCTCAGGATTCTACACATCTAAGGAGAAAGCACAGGCTCATATCAATGCTGGTGCTCGTAAGGTTGTTATTTCTGCTCCTGCAGGAAATGATCTTCCTACTATCGTTTACAACACAAACCATGAGACACTTAAGGCTGAGGATACTATCATTTCTGCAGCTTCTTGTACAACAAACTGTCTTGCACCTATGGCTGACGCTCTTAACAAGTATGCAGCTATCCAGTCTGGTATCATGGTAACAATCCATGCTTACACAGGTGATCAGATGACTCTTGATGGTCCTCAGAGAAAGGGTGACCTCAGAAGATCCCGTGCAGCAGCAGTTAATATCGTTCCTAACAGCACAGGTGCTGCAAAGGCTATCGGTCTTGTAATCCCAGAGCTGAACGGAAAGCTCATCGGATCTGCACAGCGTGTTCCAACCCCAACTGGTTCTACTACTATCTTAACAGCAGTTGTTAAGGGTGCAGACGTAACAGTTGACGGTATCAACGCAGCTATGAAGGCAGCTTCTACAGAGTCTTTCGGTTACAATGAAGACGAAATCGTTTCTTCTGATATCGTAGGTATGAGATATGGTTCTCTCTTCGATGCTACACAGACAATGGTTTCTAAGGTAGCTGATGATTTATATGAAGTACAGGTTGTATCTTGGTACGACAATGAGAACTCTTACAC
>JBNMJP010000313.1:0-2413 GCA_050873905.1 Jutongia sp.
AGGGAATCTGATTTCTTATTCTGCTTTACAAGCATCTGCTTCTGTTCACCGGAAAGGATATGCCCCATTTCCTTACCGTTACTTACCTTTAACTTTGCTCCCCGCAGATTTACTCTTGCCGGGCTGGGCTTTTGGGTTTTCTTTTTCTGTTCCAATGCCTAATACCTCCTGTTCTTTGATTTCTCTCTGGATAACTGCATACATATTTTCCGTCTGATATGGTCGAATACCCGGTACAAGGAACTTGGTACGGATCACATCCATCAGCACTTTTTCAAGCGGTCTTCCATCCTTTTCATATACTGCAAACATGAAAAACGGCAGTACCAGTAAAATCATGATGGTTGCTGCCGTTGTTGTTCCCAGTGCATTCTTGGTCAGAAAGTAGATACCTACACCGATTGCTCCACCACTGCCAAAACACACCAGCTGTCTTTTTGTCAGATTAAACATTACCTTTGTCTTTACTTTCGTAAGGTCTTTCGGTACTTGTACATACGCCAATTTTCTCACTTCCTTCCAAATCTACATCACACTCTACCTCATTTCCCCAGACATCCCATCCTACGGTCTTTTGTCTGGCAAACATTTCAAGCCGGGGAACATCCCCCATAAGTGTGATAATTCTGTCTCTTGCTTCCTGTGGTTTCTTACTATGTTCCTCAATGTGGCTCATAATAATCTGATGCACACCTGCATTCTGTCTCTTTGGTCTTCCCTTTGTTGCCAGAATACAAAGCTCCGCATTCGCTCTCGTCCAATAACCCATTCCCCAGAACAGGGAATCTGATTTCTTATTCTGCTTTACCCACACAAATGCTACGGTCTTAAAGGTAAATCCCCATGCCTCGATCACTGACAGCCCTTCCAAAAGGCAGGGGAATGTAACCCATAAAAACAAGGCACAATCCTCTGCTGCTACATTCTGGACGGGTAATGCCCGAATATCCTCAATCCGCATAGTGGGATAATGGCTTTCTGCACTTCTGCCTTCTCCCTTCTTGGAATAGACCTCATAGTGCCACGGTGGATCAGCATATATCACGTTATATTTTTTCTGCTCCATCTGTTTTCCCCCTTAGTGAGTATTGAATACCTGCTTTGCAAGTGAACCTGTCTTAAACAGGGCAAAACAAAGTACCACGGTATAAGCTGCTATGGAAAACAGTGCGGAGTGTACATTTGCTGCTATGGTCATGCTGTTTACAAGGACTGCGTAAATTCCTACGCACACGATAATGAAAAATCCCTGAAATCCCAGTGCCAAAAGTCCCCTTGCATAATTTGTACCGATTGAACCCCACTCCCTGTTTGTAAGTGTGGCAAAAGGTACTGGTGCAACGGATGTGTACAGATAAATCTCAATCATACGACCATACATGATAACCGTAATAAGAATTGACATGATTTTCATACACATACTGACAACCACGGTTTCCAATGAAAGCTGCAACAGCTCTCCTATTTCCATTGACTGCATTCCGGTACGCATGGAATCTAAGGTACTGGCTACATCAATATTAGTGTCGTGTCCGATTACCCCGGCAGCTGATGTGACAAGATGTTGTCCTACATCAAAGACTGCCATCACAATATCAAAGGTATTTGTTACCAGATAGATTGCGATCCACGCTTTAAAGAACCACTTGAAAAACATCCAAGTATCTACATCATGCAGGTTGTTCCTCTCCGTAATCATAGAAATCAGTTCATAGCAGAGAACAAACGTGATAATCAGTCCTGCAATCGGTATAACTACCGATTCGGATAAGTTCTGAATCATATTGAAAATGCCACTATTCCACCCCTGCGGAGTCTGCCCCACTTCGGTAGCGATAGTGGCTGTTTTCTCGTTTACATCATTGAACATAGTAGTCAGGTTCGACTCCACGAAACCTATCAGAATTTCCTTGATTGCTTCCTTAATTTGCTCAAATAAGTCAAACATCTGCTACTTCCTCCTTTGCCTGTAGTCTTAGAAAAGTCCACTAAGCAGAGGAATAAGGGTTGTACCGATTAACGCTACACCACCACCTGCCATTAACTGCTTCATTCCCTGTGACTTTGCACCCGGATTATCGTTTCCGTAGCCTTCCATAAGGTTGATTACGCCCCATACACCAAGACCTGCTCCAAGTGCGATTACCAATGTCTGCAATACTCCTACTGCGCTGTTAAAAAATGCCATAATTCTCTTTCCTCCATATTCATTTTATTGTTTGGTTGCATCCACTTCTGGTCAGTTTGACCAGAAGTGAACATCTTTCTTTTGCTGCTTCTTAGAAAAGACCGCTAAGAAGTGGGATTAAGGTTGTGCCGATCAATGCAACACCACCGCCAGCCATCAGCTGCTTCATTCCCTGTGACTTTGCACCCGGGTTATCATTTCCGTAGCCTTCCATAAGGTTGATTA
>JBNMJP010000314.1:0-2411 GCA_050873905.1 Jutongia sp.
TCCTGCGACATTCCGTATGTGTCGGTATTTTCTTTGGGAGACAAATACGGATATGCGTTTACCATGCGGCGCACATATCGAAATATTCCGTTTGCATATTCGTCAAGCAGTTCTATCGTTCCAAAGAGCAGATATTATGTTGTGGAGGATGATAAAACTGCTTATGTAGTAAATAAGGATACGGTGGCAGCGTATACGGGCGATAATGAGGCACAGCCCTTTTCTGTCCAGAGGGAGGAAAAGGAGATTCTGGGACTGAGGGAGGCGGTGTCCTTTTTAAATGACAAGCTGGCAAGGGTACTGCAGATGGCGGTGGATCATGTGGAACTGGTTTATTGCCGGGTGGCACTGGATGAGAAAAATGAAAAATATGTCGTTTATCCATGCTGGGAGTTTGATGGAAAGGTTCAAAATAACAATAACCGTCTGCGGGTTTACCTGGATGTGCTCACGGGAGAACTGCATTTATATGCCTATCCCGAAAAGGGGACACAGGAGAGTGATGGGAGTGCGGAATGATGCAGAAGGGGAATAATAACAAGAAAAAAGAACGCGGGAGGAGTACGTTATTTCGGACAATAAAAACGGAACTAAAAAAGACGTTGGATTCTCCTGCCACCGTGATTATGATGTTTGCAGCAGCTGCCGCCTGCACCCTTAGTGTGGCATATATCGACACGGATTCCCGGCAGAGGACGGTATTATCTCTGCTGATAGAACAGGACGCAGAGCTGTTATTATCCGATACAAGATTTCAATGGATGGAAATGTGGAGACTGGGATTTGGATCGTGGACATATATTTTATTTCCACTGCTTTTGACCGGGGGCTACCTGCATATGCTCAGTGAAGAACGAAGCTGCGGAGGAACGCGGTTTTTTCTGGTCCGGGAGGGAAGAGTACCTTATTGCATTGGAAAAACAGTATCTAATATGATATCCGGCGGTGTGATCTTATTAGGAGGCTATCTGATATATGGTTTGATCACTGTGCTTGGATTTCCGGGTTTTTCTTTGCATTCCCTGACGGACATCACAGTGGCAGGATATATTTTGTGCCGTTTGGGCCGGACCTTTCTTTATGGAATGATGGTGGGGATCTTTGGTTATCTGGTATCTGTGTTTTGTACCGAAAAATATATTGTGCTGTGTTTTCCGATGATGCTGTCGTATGTTTACTCGTCCGTGTATGACCGGATCGAGCAGCAGCTGATCGCCGGGGAAAAGTGGAAACTGCAGGAGTATTTTCAGATATTCCGGATCAGTAATCTGGTGGACGGCGTGAATTTGAAAAGCAGGCTTTGCACGCTTTTGTGTGTACTGGTCTGGTATCTGCTTGGAATGTTTTTGTTTATTCACAGGATCCGAAAGGAGGCGGCATGACATGGGAGAAGGAAAGAAAAGAATATCCGGCGGAATGAAAACGGCAGCACATATTGCGTCGATGGAGTGGAGAAACCTGTTCTGCAGTACGAAAATATTCGTGTTGGGAATATTGCTGATCTTTTTTAATGAGCAGATCGTCCGTCCGCTGAGGCAGTGCAGTGGTCTGATGACTCAGAAAGTATCCTGTTTTGAACCCTATGCAGCACTTTGTAATTCCGGAGCGGTCATGCTGGTGCTGCCGTTATTTTATCTGTCTATGATGGCTGATTTTCCGAAGGAGGGTGGGATCAGTCTGTTTTTTCATATCCGGTGCAGCAGGCTGGCATGGCTTTTGGGGGAACTATTGTTTGTTATACTGAGCATATTCACACTTGTTTTTTATATGATGGCGGCAGGGATCCTACTGATCCTGCCATGTGGGCAATGGATCCTGCATTTTTCGGATGCCGTCACAAAATACATATCCGTTTTCCCGGACAGAGCGGGGGACTATGTGACGCAGCTTTTGCCGGAAAATTTGTACAACCAGATTCCGCTTCGGGAGGTTATGCTTCACAGCACGGCACTTCTGGCATTATATCTGGCAATGCTGGCACTGGTCCTGTTGTTGTTTGCCCTTGTAAATCACAAAAAAGCAGGGATCTTTCTGGATGGCATTCTGATCCTGTTTGGTGTCGTTTCCTGCGGAATGCATCTGGATACCATGTGGATGTTTCCTATGGCAAATACGGTAGTATGGCTTCATTACACTGGTTATCTGGCGGAGCCCGTGTATCCGGTGTGGGCATCGTATCTTTATTTTGGAATTGCCGATATAACCTTAATAATATGTTGTATCGCTGTCCGGAAAAGATATCAGATCCGGGCATAAATACACATATCATGAAAATCTTGTATGTTTCTAAAATTCCTTATATTTACCCAAAAACTGCTAGCTTTTATAATGAATTTATCAAATCAATACAGCAGAAATGAAGCTGCTGCATGAAAAAGAATGAGGAGGAATTCGTTATGAGAGCGAAAAAA
>JBNMJP010000315.1:0-2409 GCA_050873905.1 Jutongia sp.
CCCGTGCAGACTCCAATGTCATTCCTTTTTTCTTACGGAGTTCATACAACAAATTAACATACTCATCAAGCTTTGGTGATGTCTCCGGATTCACTACAGAAATCCCATCCAGCTCAACATCCAGCCAGTGAGCACCATCCTTGATCTTTTCCTCATCCCCAACCATAACAATCTTTGCCGTACCCTCTTTCAACACCCGGGCAGCTGCGATAAGTGTTCTCTTATCTCTGCTTTCCGGCAGTACTATTGTCTTTACATCCTGTTTTGCTCTTGCTTTAATCTCGTCAATAAACTTCATGATATCCTCCATTTCTGCCTTAGAGCTATGGCATAAATCAAAAATCACCCAATTAATTTAAGTATAATGGATTCCCCCCTCTTTGTCTAGTGCATTTTATGATGTAACTGTGGTATACTGATACACAAATGAAGCGAAACAATCGTTATCAGTAAAGGAGCGGCTAGATGATAAAATTTACCGGAATCATTGCAGAATACAATCCATTTCATAATGGCCATAAGCATCAGATCGAGCATCTGCGTTCTCTGGGTACCGAGGTAATTGCCGTGGCGATGAGCGGCGATTTTGTCCAGCGTGGAGCACCTGCCTGGGCCGATAAATATACCCGGACACAGATGGCACTTTCCCAGGGTGCCGATCTGGTATTTGAGCTGCCCACCGTCTATGCTTTATCCAGTGCGGAGCATTTTGCATTTGGAGGAATTTCTTTATTAAATACACTTCATATGGACAGCTTCTGTTTCGGATGCGAGACACCGTCTCTGCCGTTACTGGATTCTGCCGCAGAACTGCTGCAAAGGGAGCCTGCCGACTACCGCCAGACACTGCAGGCGCATTTAAAAGCGGGCGCATCCTATCCTGCCGCCAGAGAAGCTGCCCTGCGCCGGAGTATGCCGGAGCTCCCATCGGATTTTCTTTCCGGTGCCAATAACATTCTGGCACTGGAATACCTGAAAGCATTAAAAAACACGCACAGCACCATGACACCGATTCCCATCCGGCGCACAGATTCCGGTTATCACAGCACGGAGCTTTCCGACGGAGCATTTTCCTCCGCCTCTGCCATCCGTTCTTCTTATAAGGAAACAAAATCCCTGAAGGATGGCTCCCATGCCCTTCCTCCGGAGGTTCTGGATCTGCTTGAAGACCGTTCCGGCCGCTTTGGCATGGACACTGCCGATTTTGATACTCTCCTTTACTATGCACTGCGCCGGGCAGTCCGGAAGGGCACTCTGACCCATTACGGAGACATGAACGGGGAGCTTGCCAACCGTATCGAAAAGTCTCTTGCTGATTATCAGACAGCCCAGACCTTTCTCCTTTCTTTAAAAAGAAAGAATATCACCTATTCCCGGATCTGCCGCTGCCTGTTCCAGCTTCTCCTTGAGATTCCATCCGAATACGTAAATGGCACCTCCCATCCGGTTCCCTATCTGCGTCTTCTGGGCATGCGCCGACAAAGCAGCAGCTATCTGCGCCGGATCACCGAGATTCCGGTCCTCACAAAAATGGCAGATTCCTGGGATATTTTGTCGGATTCCCCATATCCTTATGCAAAGGATTTTCTTTCCATTGATTTTTTTGCCGCTGATCTTTACCGGCAGGTTCTGCTGCACAAAACAGGTACTTCCATTCCGGATGAATACCACGCAGGTATTGTGATCGCAGACTAAACCTTCCTTAAAATGACATTTTTTTCAATTAACCCCTACCCATTTTGGTCATTTATGGTTATAATAGAAAACTGTGGGCATCGAAGCCTGCATGATACAACTGTTTTGTCGTGCTGCACAAAACAGTCTGGTATACTCCATCAAAACAACATGCTGTTTTGTGGGGATCGAACATACCTGCGACTAGACCCGTAGCACAGAAATGAGGATAAAGATGGGTGTAACCTATGTAAAAGAAGTAATGTCACCAGAAGAATTACTGGAAGCATACCCACTTCCAGCAGAGCACAAGAAATTAAAAGAAGCACGTGATGCGGAGATCAAAAAAGTCTTTACCGGAGAATCCGATAAATTTTTGGTAATCATCGGACCATGTTCTGCAGATAATGAAGATTCTGTCTGTGATTATATAAATCGTCTTGCCAAAGTGCAGGAAAAGGTTTCTGACAAAATTCTGATCATCCCACGTATCTATACAAATAAGCCTCGTACTACAGGACAGGGATATAAGGGAATCGTTCATCAGCCGGATCCGGAGAAAGAGCCTGATCTTCATGATGGTATCATCGCTATGCGTAAAATGCATCTGCGTGCTATTTCCGAAACACACTTATTTGCCGCTGACGAAATGCTTTATCCTGAAAACTGGCCATATATTTCAGATATTCTGTCTTATGTAGCGGTAGGTGCACGTTCCGTAGAGGATCAGCAGCA
>JBNMJP010000316.1:0-2326 GCA_050873905.1 Jutongia sp.
AACACCGCATCATGCAATGCATCACCTCTCTCCGAAGATCGTCCGGAAGCGTCATTTTTATGGAAGCCTCTAATATCTGCTCCATTTTTTCTGTCATTTTCTCTGTTGATTCCTGTCCCTGCATCACCATGGAAAGCTTCTTGCGGCAATCTAATATGTCTGCTACCAGCGAAGCCTTCCCGGCAAAATCGCATTCCTCCCACGCATGTTCCCGTTCTCCTTGCGACTTATGTAGTTTCTCCAGAATCTGCATGCGGTCATAAGAAGACAGCTTCAAAGTATCCAGCGATCGTTCCAGCAGATCGTAATCCACCTTCCATTTTGAATCAAAACGATCCCTCAGGATCCACCCTGTCAAAACAGCAGCCACATCTGTTTTTTCCTTTGATCCGGCAGTCTTTTCTCTGCAATAACGATAGTCTTCATCATAAGAATAATGTTCAAAACGGCACAATACCGGTTCCAGCCAGTCATTTTGATATACCGCCGCAACTCCCCTTGGAAGTCTGGAAAGCTCCTCCATCTGGCCGTCGTTTAAGCCTGCTGCCTTTCCTGCCAGCATCCGGTCGGAATATTCCGGCGTTCTCAAAAGGATCTTTGTATTGGTATTGCGGATCACCGATATATCCAATAGTCCCGGTGACTGGTCAGCAATTACAAAGCCCTCTCCATAAGTTCTCATTTCTGCAATCGCATTGGATAACATTTCCACTGATTTGCCTGCCACCTGATCTCCCTCTGCAGAAGAAATCGTTCCCGCCTTCCGCAGCAAATGATGAGCTTCCTCCAATACCGTGATATGCTGCAGTGGTGCATTGACTTTATCCTGGCTCATCCGGTACTCCTGCAGCCGCATGACAAGAATTCCCATCACAAGGGCCTTTGTTTCCTCGGAACCGATCCGGCTCAGATCCACGATAACATTCCGGTCAAATAATTCCTGATCCTCCAGCTCATTGGAACAAAACAGTCTGCCGTTCAGTCCATTTTTCAGAGAACGCACCCTTGTCAGCAGGGAGCCTTTGTAATTGCTTTTGACTTCCTCATCATAGGCGGATTGATCGATGACCCTGCACAGAGCATTTTCCAGATCCGAGAAATTCGGGAAAATATCCATATCGTAACGATTTTCTGAATTCTCCAGATCCCATCCGTTCATAACATAAGCATCTTCCACTGCCTCTTTCAGTACCGCCGGCATAGCTGCATACATCGGCCAGCATACTCCAAAAATCTCGATCAGACGGTCGATGTGTTCCAAAACATGGACATCTCCATGAAAAGCAAACGGATTGATCCTCAAAAGCTCTGTCAGCTTTGGATTGGTGCCAAGAACCCGTACATCCTCTCCGGCACCAAATACGTTTTTATATTCTCCCTTCGCCGGTTCGATCACCATAAACGGAATATTCCTTTTGGTGAGTCTGTCCAATAAACCGTACACTACATTCGATTTTCCGGTACCGGTAGAACCTGTAATAAACGTATGAGAGCAAAGACTGTTCATGGAAAGCTTCACCTTTTGCGGCTCTGTACTGCCCATAAAACACAGGTTTCCCAGTTCTATGCCATCCTCTCCGTTTTCCTCTATATTTCTGCCAAAAGGATACATCGGCAAAACGGTTAATCCATTGACCGATTTCTTCGGCATGCCAAGCTGCACTGCCAGCTCCGGACCGCTGACCATCATGGCACAGCTCACAGAAATCCCATCCTGTACCTGAAATGACGGATGCTGAAAATATTTTAAATACTTCAAAATGGTATCCGGTGTTTTCTCGGATATTTTCCAGCTATTAATCTTGGAGGACTGAGCCCCACTGCTGTTTCCTTTCATTAATGACATGAAATTTCCCGCCACATTTAATGCCGTTCTTTCATCGTCCGCGATCACATACGTTGCAGACCGAAATGCTCCGTATCCTTCACACTCATCCAGACGGCTCAGATTCTGTTCGATCTTATCCAGCATAGAGCGGACCGTCCTGTTTTCCAGCGTCTGCTGTGTTCCTGTCGATCTGGTGGAGCTGACAGAATTGGTTGTGCTTTGTCCATTGGAATACTGTCTGGACCATGCGTTTGAACTGGTCACTCCGTCAGATCGGGTATCTGTCCGATTTTTGGTACTGCTAACTCCCGCAGACAGGACAAAGGATATTCCCGCATTTTTTGTTCTGGCAGTTCCTTCGCCGATTGACCGGCTCTGTGTTCTTGCAATACTTTCCGTCATTCCGCGGACATAATTTTCCGTCTCCGTATCGCTAAGGGAAATCCCTTTTGCCTCCCCTTGTGACCGCGTCACTTCATGAAAAGGCTTTAAATACGT
>JBNMJP010000317.1:0-2310 GCA_050873905.1 Jutongia sp.
GTTGGTGCGGAAAATACACGTAACGCAGAGTGAATCAAGGGCAAAATTCAAATAGGATTGGTAAAAGTGAACAAAAAACCGTCGATAAATCATAAAATTATCGACGGTTTTTGTGCTTTTTGCCGTAAATTTTCAAAAAACGAAAAGAATGTTGACTTTAAAAGGTAAAATGATATAATAAATATATCTTGAAACGGGTTTCAAAAGGAAATATATACAAAAGGAGTGAGCGATATGGCAAGCATCCGGGAAGTAGCAAAATTGGCAAATGTATCTCCATCTACTGTTTCCAGAGTCATTAATGGAACAGCCAATGTGGATGAGGAAAAGAAGAGACGAGTTTTAAAAGCTATTGATGAAAGCGGTTTCACACCCAACGAGGTTGCCAGATCCCTGTTTAAGAAATCTTCCAAGACTATTGGCGTGATCGTACCGAGTATCACGAATCCGTTTTTTACGGAGATGTCCAGTGCCATTGAAAAGACGGCCAATGAGTTTGGATACCGCATGACGATCTGTAATACCAGCGGAGATGTGGAAAAGGAAAAGAATGCAGTTTCCATGCTGACTTCCATGAATGTGGATGGGATTGTGATCACCACCAGCAATCAGGAATTGAAAAAGATCCTGGAGAATTGTGAAACGCCGATCATAGCCATTGACCGGGCCATTTCCAAGAATACGGCAGGAGGCTATATTCATTGTGATAATTATGAGGGAGGACGGATGGCTGCAGAGCATCTGATCCGGAACGGCTGTCATAGCATTGTATGTGTCCGGGGACTGGAGAGCATTTCCAGTGCCAGAGAGAGATATCAGGGATATCTGGATGTGTGCAGAGAGCATAATATTAAGGAGCAGAGTATTCAGTGTGACTACTCCTTTACCGAAGGGCTGGCGATGACAGAGAATCTGTTAGAGGAGTTTCCGGATGTAGACGGAATTATCGCCTGCAATGATATGGTGGCGATCTCCATTTATAAAGTGCTTTGCCGCAGAAACATCCGCGTGCCGGAGGATATCCAGTTAGTGGGCTATGACAATATTTCCCTTGCCCATCTGATGACACCGGAGCTTACCACTGTGGCACAGCCTATTGAGAAAATGGGAGTCAAGGCAGTGAAAATGCTGATTCAGAAAGAGACCAAAGGATATAAAGAATATATATTTTCACCGGAGCTGATCATCCGGGAGACGACGAAATAATTTTAAACATAGAATGGAAGGAGCTGAGGAGCAACGAAGAAACAGGGCGTATTAAACAGTGATATTTCAAGAGTTCTCTCTTATATGGGACATACAGACCGGATTGCCATAGGTGACTGTGGACTGCCGATCCCGGATGAGGTGGAACGGATCGATCTGGCACTGAAATTTGGTGTTCCTGCCTTTATGGATGTCCTCCGGGTTGTGACAGAGGATATGAAGGTTGAGAAGATCGTGCTGGCAGAGGAGATCAAGGAGCAGAATGAGGCAGTGCTTCAGGCAATTAAGGAGCTGTTTGAGGGACAGGAGATTGAGGTCGAATATGTATCTCATGCGGAATTGAAGCAGCAGACCAAAGAATGTAAGGCAGTGATACGGACAGGAGAAACGACACCATATGCCAACATTATATTACAGTCAGGATGTATTTTTGGATAAAAGGGGGTGAAATACAATGAATATTGAGATGAAGGGAATTAACAAATCGTTTGGTTCCAATCAGGTGCTTAAGGACGCAGGCTTTTTACTGAAGGACGGAGAAGTTCACGCACTGATGGGAGAGAATGGTGCCGGTAAATCTACCTTGATGAAGATTTTGACCGGAGTATACAAAAAGGATTCCGGTACCATAAAGATTGACGGTAAGGAAGTTCATTTCAAGTCTCCACAGGAAGCGGAGAAAGCAGGCATTGTATTTATTTATCAGGAGCTGAATGTATTGTTTGATCTCACCGTAGAGGAGAACCTTTTTATGGGAAAGGAGATCACAAAGCATTTCGGTATTTGTGACAAAAAGGCAATGCGTGCCAAAGCAAAAGAGGTCATGGACAAGATGGGAGTGGAAATTCCGGTAGATGCCGTGATGTCAGATCTTTCTGTGGGACAGCAGCAGATGGTGGAAATCTGCAAGGCATTGATGGTAGATGCAAAGGTTCTGATCATGGATGAGCCTACCGCAGCATTGACGGAGAGAGAGACAGAAAGCCTGTTTGAGGTGATGAAAGCACTTCGCAAGAAGGGTGTTTCCATTGTATACATATCCCACCGTATGGAGGAGATCTTCCAGCTTTGCGACCGGATCACGATCCTGCGGGATGGCAGCTA
>JBNMJP010000318.1:0-2303 GCA_050873905.1 Jutongia sp.
CTGGCGGCCTCAATGGAAGCGTTTAATGCCAGCAGGTTTGTCTGGTTGTTGATCTTTTCGATCGTTCCGGTTTCCTCCTTCACCATTTCGAACTCTGTCTTAAATGCCTGCAGTGTCTGTTCCGTTTCGGAGGAAAGTTCGGACATGGTCTGTGTGGTCTGCAGCAGACTCTTTAAGTCAACGGAGCTGTTTTTGGCGTGAGTGCCGGACTCATCGATCAGTGTTACCACTTCTCCGATCATGACAGCAATCTGCTGTACCTGTGAGCTGATATCAGAGGTCATATCCACAGAGGAGCTTGTCG
This sequence comes from Jutongia sp., assembly GCA_050873905.1. GTDB lineage: Bacteria > Bacillota > Clostridia > Lachnospirales > Lachnospiraceae > Jutongia. The sequence goes on from JBNMJP010000318.1 coordinate 305, forward strand.
TATCCTGCAGATTTGTTTTGTTGTCGTTGAGAGTATCCATCCGGGAAGCAACAATATCAGCTCCGTGTTTGTTCTCGCCGGCAAGCTCCCGGACGACGATCACGCCGTCCATAATGGAGTTGCTGGCTGTTTTTACTTTCTCTACGGTGGTAATGACACGCTGGAGATCACCCTTGATGCTGTCGGTCATAGCTCCGTCCGATTCATTTAGATGACGGATGGACATGCCGTAGCAGATATAACAAAGGATAATACAGGAAAGCTCCAGCTGATAGTCCTTCATATTGGTAGCGGAATTCATACCCAGCACCATATAGCGGTAAACAGAGCTTCCGATAATGATAATGGCATTGACAATACCGCAGTACCGCATAAACAGCTGATCCTTATAGATCACCAGGAGACTTGTCACCGGCAGTATATAAGTAAATGCGATCGGTGATGATGTGGTACTGATCACATAGGTATAGAAGATACCGTAGCCAATGACCAGATCAAATTTGTAACGGGTGGTATCCCAGCCCTTGACCCGGAGCAGGATCTCTCCGGCAATAAACGGAATCCAGCATAATGCCAGAAATGTCAGATAATAGCCGGCACTGTACTGCCCCTGGGAAAAGTCGGAACCGTAATTGGCGGATAAGAGAATGACAAAGATCAGCCAGATCTTACGTGCCTTCCGATTTGCTTTTTCTTTAAATAATTTTTCGTCGTAGTTCATAGAATGCCCTCATTTCTTGTGTATTACAGCCTTTTAAAATAATCGGTCATTGCGTGAAAAACCTGTGTGCTTTCCGGCAGCTCCGGTTCAAATGCACTGAACGCATGAGTCAGTCGTGGATCATCCGGAAAGTCCATAATTTCGGACTCCGTCTGAGCCCGGTCCAGTGCCATCTTAAACTGCATGGTATAGCGGCGCAGATTGTCCTTACCGCTGGTGACCAGAAAGCATGGTGGCAGAGATTTGATGATGTCCGGATGCTCCGGATTAACATATGGTGCAAATGCAGAGCGGCGGTATTTCGGTCCGAAAAGGTATTTTGGCATAAAAAGTCCGATCTGATCGAATTTATTCGTATAAAACATGCCGCTGATCAGACCGAGTGCCTTTAAAGGTAATGTCGAAGGTGTTATGCCGGCAGCTTTTGCAACCTTTGGATTACGCTGTGCGGCCGTGGTATATACCAGCAGGCAGGCTCCGCCACTGTCACCTACCGCATACACATCAGCAGAATCACCCTGATATTTGTCCAGTTTCTTCCGGATAAAATCCATTGCCTGAAAAATATCACTGATCTGGTCAAAGATCGTGCAGTCCGGGATCAGCCGGTACTCTACATTAAAGACCAGATAACCCAGAGTGCAGAGTCTGGCACAGAAATACTGGTTAAACTCCTTGCTGCCAAGAAGCAGACCGCCTCCATGGACATTGATGATCACCGGCCATCCCTTAGCCGGAGCAGTGCCTGACGGTTCCATCACGTCCAGACGATGTGCTTTGATACCATCCGGAGCATAGGGAATCCCTTTTGTCATGGTGATATCCTCAGGGAAGGTAAAATGTTTGTTGCGGTTCTTATATTTCCGGTAGAAGTCTTCCCGCTGCTTATAAAAAATATTTTCAATTATTTTGCTCATGCCTTACACGCTCTCATTCGTAATTAGTTACTTCTATGATACAGAATTATTTGTTGATATTCAATCGGAAATTGAAAAAATTTCTATCCTTTCTGTAAAGAAAGAAAATACTCTTTTATTTTTAAAAATTCAAAGAGTAAATTATGCACAATAATATGATGATTGCAAAACACATTTTGTAAAAATTGTACATAAAATTTGTAAAATCGTATTGCATATTTTGGAGAAGGATGATAATATAATTTTTGTAGCAAAAGAAACAACTCTGTGGGGGAGTTGTTTCAGTAATGTATTGGGCGTGATTAGGATGTGGAAAGACATTTTTTGTGGGGACAAAGGATGTCTTTTTTCTGAGCCAAAA
>JBNMJP010000319.1:0-2301 GCA_050873905.1 Jutongia sp.
CTTAAATCCGGCACAGATCCCGATCCTTTCGGAGAAGGAGCAGTTTATTGACGAGCCGGTGGAGGTAGATGGAGTTGTTTACAGGATGACAGGAGTTTCCATGGGCAATCCTCATGTGGTGACATTTGTAGATGATACCTCGTCGCTGGACCTGGAAAAGATCGGACCTTCTTTTGAAAATCATAAGCTGTTTCCGAAACGGATCAATACCGAGTTTGTTCAGGTGTTAAATGACCATGAGATCAATATGAGAGTCTGGGAGCGTGGGTCCGGAGAGACGCTGGCATGCGGAACAGGCACATGTGCCTCTGCGGTGGCATGTGTCTTAAACGGCAAAACAAAGGAGCATCTGACCGTTCATCTTCTGGGAGGAGATCTGGAGATTTTTTATGACCGGGCAAATGATACCGTGTGGATGACCGGCCCGGCAAGTGTTGTTTATGACGGAGAGCTTAGTGAAGAGTCTATGAAAATGATCAAATAATGAAACAATAGAAAGGAAGAAGATATCATGCAGTTAAAGAAATTGTTGGAAGATATGGAATATCAGGTGGTACAGGGAAATACCGATCAGGAGATTTCGGCACTGATCTACGATTCCCGCAAAGCGGCACCGGGAGCTGTATTTGTATGTATCTGTGGAGCTGTCCGGGACGGCCATGATTTTGCAAAGGAAGTTACAGAAAATGGCTGTCCGGTTCTGATCGTCCAGAAGGATGTAGAGGTGTTGGCAGATGTAACTGTGATCCGTGTGGAGGATACCAGACTGGCACTTGCACAGGCGTCAGCAGCGTTTTTCGGCCATCCGGCAAAGGAACTGACCACGATCGGTATCACCGGAACCAAGGGAAAAACAACAGCAACCTATATGGTTCGTTCTATATTGGAGCATTCCGGCTACAAGACGGGACTGATCGGCACCATCGAAACCATTATCGGTGAGGAGAAGATTCCGTCTGCCAACACGACACCAGAGTCCTATGTGGTGCAGGAATCCTTTCGCAAGATGGTGGATGCCGGCTGCAAATGTGTGGTTATGGAGGTATCCTCACAGGGACTGATGCTTCACCGTGTCAGCGGCTTTGTTTTTGACTATGGTATCTTCACCAATCTGGAGCCGGATCATATCGGACCGAATGAGCACAAGGATCTGGCAGATTATATTCACTGTAAGAGCCTGCTGTTTCGGCAGTGCCGTCAGGGTATCTTTAATGCAGATGATTCTCATCTGGAGGAGATCCTGCAGGGCCATACCTGTGAGGTGGAGACCTATGGATTTTCGGAGAATGCCGATCTGCGTGCTTCGGATGTGCATCTGATGGATAAAGGTGGCACGCTGGGGGTTGCCTATCATATGAGCGGTAAGCTGGATATGGATGTGGAGATCGATATTCCGGGCAAGTTCAGTGTCTACAATTCCATGACAGCCATTGCAATCTGCCGTCATTTTGGAGTGAAGGAGGAGACGATTCTGGACTCTCTGTCCAAGATCCGTGTCAAGGGACGTGTGGAGATCGTACCGGTTTCTTCAAAGTTCACACTGATGATCGATTATGCGCATAATGCCATGAGTCTGGAGAGCCTGCTTTCCACGCTGAAAGAATATCATCCGAAACGTCTTGTATGTCTGTTTGGATGTGGTGGAAACCGTTCCAGAGACAGACGTTTCCAGATGGGAGAGGTATCCTCAAGACTTGCTGATCTGACCATTGTCACCTCAGATAATCCGAGAAATGAGGAGCCACAGGCAATTCTTGACGATATCGTAACAGGTGTCAAAAAAGCGGATGGAGAATATGTCACGATCATTGACCGTGCAGAGGCGATCCGTTATGCCATTGAGAATGCCAGAGAGGGAGATGTCATCGTACTGGCAGGTAAGGGACACGAGGATTATCAGGAGATAAAAGGACAGAAGCATCATATGGATGAGCGTGAGCTGGTTGCCGATGTGGTGAAGGATGGTAATTTCTTAAAGTAATGGGAAATGGGGAAACATATGATATTTGCAGATGTGATCGTAGATATATCCGTAAAAAGCCTTGACCGGCCGTTTCAGTATATTGTGCCGGAGAAAATGATGGATGATGCGGTGATCGGAGCCATGGTGATCATTCCCTTTGGCAGTGGAAACAGGGAGCTGAAGGGATATATCATCGGCCTGTCCGGTGAGGCAAAGTTTGATGTCCATAAGACAAAGGAAATAAAGGAAATCGTGAAGCAGGGAGTGGTTGCAGAATCACACCTGCTTTCCCTTGCTTATTGGATCAAAGAAAATTACGGCTCAACCATGAATGATGC
>JBNMJP010000320.1:0-2291 GCA_050873905.1 Jutongia sp.
AGTAATGAGGAGATTTATTACAACCTGCTGAATCTGACCAAAAGAGCTATTGATCAGAAGGGACGGATTGAGGGAAAGAAAAAAGTCTATTACATATCAGCGGAGTTTCTGATCGGAAAGCTTTTATCCAACAATCTGATCAATCTGGGTCTTTATGATCAGGTAAATGAAGCACTGAAAAAGCATGGAAAGTCCATGGCTGATATTGAGGAGATCGAGTCGGAGCCATCACTGGGTAATGGTGGACTTGGCCGTCTGGCTGCATGCTTCCTGGATTCCATTGCAACACTGGGTCTGCCGGGCGACGGTGTGGGATTGAACTATCATCTGGGATTGTTTAAGCAGGTATTTGAGCAGAATATGCAGAAGGAGACTCCGAATCCATGGATCCAGGATCAGAGCTGGCTTCGCCGGACGGATGTGGGATATCCTGTTATTTTCAACAATAAAACAGTTCAGTCTGTTATGTATGAAATCGATGTTACAGGCTATGATAATAAGGTGAATACATTGAAGCTGTTTGATCTGGACAGTGTTGATGATTCCATTGTTCAGGGAGACAGTATCTGGTTTAACAAGGATGAGATCACAAAGAATCTCACATTATTCCTTTATCCGGATGACAGCGATGTACAGGGTCAGCTGCTTCGTATTTATCAGCAGTATCTTATGGTCAGCAATGCCGCACAGCTTATTATTGATGAGGCACTGGCAAAGGGAAGTACTCTTTATGATCTGCCGGATTATGCCGTTGTTCAGATCAATGATACCCACCCAACCATGGTGATTCCAGAGCTGATCCGTCTGCTGGTCAACCGCGGTATTGAGATGAACGATGCCATTGGTATTGTATCCAGAATGTGTGCCTATACCAACCACACTATCCTTGCAGAGGCTCTGGAGAAGTGGCCGATGTGGTATCTGGAAAAGGTTGTACCACAGCTTGTACCGATCATTAAGATGCTGGATGTCAAGGTAAAGGAGAAATACTCTGACCCTAGAGTTGCCATTATTGATGAGAACAATACCGTTCATATGGCACATATCGACATTCACTACAGCACCAGCGTAAACGGTGTGGCATATCTGCACACAGAGATCCTGAAGAATTCTGAGCTGAAGCCGTTCTATGATCTCTATCCGCAGAAGTTTAACAATAAGACAAACGGTATTACATTCCGCCGCTGGCTGCTTCACTGCAACCACCAGTTGACTGATTATATCACGGATAAGATCGGTGCAGATTTTAAGAAGGATGCATCCAAGCTGGAGGATCTGTTAAAGTATCAGGATGATCAGAAGGTTCTCGATGATATTTACGAGATTAAGCGTCAGAAAAAGAAAGAGCTGGCAGCATATCTTAAGGAAAAGGAGAACATCACAGTTGATGAAAATTCTGTCTTTGATGTACAGGTAAAACGTCTCCATGAGTACAAGCGTCAGCAGATGAATGCATTATATGTGATCCATAAATATATGGATATCAAGGCGGGCAACAAGCCAAAGACACCGGTAACGGTTATTTTTGGAGCAAAGGCAGCACCGGCATATACCATTGCAAAGGACATTATCCATCTGATCCTCTGTCTGTCAGAGCTGATCAATAACGATCCGGAGGTGAGTCCTTACCTCAAGGTTGTTATGCTGGAGAACTACAATGTTTCTTACGCTGAGAAGGTGATTCCGGCAGCAGACATTTCCGAGCAGATCTCACTGGCATCCAAGGAGGCAAGTGGAACCGGTAATATGAAATTTATGCTGAATGGTGCCATCACTCTTGGTACAGAGGATGGAGCTAACGTCGAGATCCACCAGTTTGTAGGCGATGACAATATTTATATCTTTGGTAAGTCCAGTGAAGAGGTTATTGAGCATTATGCCAAGGCAGATTACAGCGCAGAATCTATTTATGATGCAGATCCGGAGATCGCAAAGCTTGTAGATTTCATTATCAGCAAAGAAATGTTTGCAGTAGGCAACAAAAAGAGCCTGATCCGTCTGTATATGGAGCTTCTGACAAAGGACTGGTTTATGACCCTGCTTGATGTAAAGGAATATATTCAGGTTAAGGAGAAAATGCTTGCGGATTATGCAGACAAAAAAGCCTGGGAAAAGAAAATGATAGTCAATATTGCAAAGGCCGGATTCTTCTCATCCGATCGTACGATCGCGCAGTACAATGAGGATATCTGGCATCTGTAGGAGTAAATAAAACATGATGCTTACGGCAATCATATCTCCGGGAGTGGCGGGAGTTGTGCTTTTGGTGGTACTGGCAGGCGGGTATCTGC
>JBNMJP010000321.1:0-2288 GCA_050873905.1 Jutongia sp.
CAAATGCATTATGGATGTAACTGTCCTCCCAGGCAGTATATGGATACATAAAAGAAGAAACCTCCAGACATCCTGTCGCATTGCCGATAACTGCACGATCATCCTCATGTAATGCACGAAGTACGGCTCTGACCGCAATCGTAGCTCCGCATCCCGCACACATACGGTGACCGGGTGCCAGACGTTCCGGTTTATTCATTATATTTTTTAAACTGTAATCGCTCATATTTTCTCTCCTTAATCTGATGGCTCTTCTTACCGTAAACGGATGTACTGGAACTGCTCAACCTCTTTGCCGTTCTCTACGACATCCGCAAGCTCCTCAAAGACATGAACGGCATCGCTGACGGTAAAATCACGTCCTGCCAGACCATAAATATAATTGACTGCCTCGATCATTACCTTATGACGGAACAGACCGGCGGTCACTTCACTTCCCAGCGGACCTCCGTTGCCATTGTAGCTCTCACAACGATCCATGATTGCTACTGCTTTGCAGTTCTTTAATGCTTCCGCAATCTCTTTGGCAGGGAACGGACGGAATACGCGAAGCTTTAATACTCCCACCTTTTTGCCCTGCTCTCTCATCTCATCCACTGCCTGCTTTGCAGTTCCTGCAGCAGATCCCATCAGAAGCATAATGTAATCGGCATCCTCGGTACGATATTCTTCAAAAAGACCAAAGCCTCTGCCGGAAAGCTTTTGAAACTTCTCTGCCACCTCCAGGATCACCTCCTTGGAATTCTCCAAAGCGATCTCCTGATTCTTCTTGGCTTCCATAGCATAATTTGAAATAGAATATGGTCCCACAGCGATTGGCTTGCCCGGATTCAGAAGATACTCCTCCGGCTCATATTCACCAACAAAATCCTTGACCAGCTCGTCCTCTAAAAGCTCAATATTTTCTACGGCGTGACTGGTAATAAAGCCATCCTGACAGATCATGATCGGCAGATGCACTCTGGCATCCTCCGCGATGGGATATGCCTGAATAAAGTTATCATACGCTTCCTGATTATTCTCTGCATAGATCTGGATCCACCCTGTATCTCTGGCTCCCATTCCATCCGAATGGTCACAGTTGATATTGATCGGTCCGGAAAGAGTACGGTTTACCAGCGTTAATGCCAGCGGCATACGGTTGGATGCAGCAAGTAAAAGCTCCTCCCACATCAGTGCCAATCCTGCGGAAGAAGTAGCGGTCAAAGTTCTCGCACCTGCTGCCTCTGCTCCTATCGCAGCACTCATGGAAGAATGTTCGCTCTCTACCGGAATAAACTCTGTATCCATCTCTCCGTTTGCAATATATGTAGATACCATCTGCGGAATCTCTGTCGATGGTGTGATCGGGAATGCCGGCATAACATCCGGATTCACCTGACGAATGGCATAAGCCACCGCCTCATTTCCTGACATACGCTCTTTAATTGCCATTCGTGTTTCCCTCCTTCATTTCGATCGCACCAAACGGGCATACTCTCTCGCAGATTCCGCAGCCTTTACAGTGATCATAATCAAATGCCCCACGCTTGCCATCCTTTACCGGAATGCTTCCGTCCGGACAGACCGGTGCACATAAAAGACATTGTTTACATAAATCCTCATGAAAGACCGGTGTATTTGTTCTCCACTCTCCTGTCTGGAACAGCTTGGATGTTCCACCGGCAAATACCATCAACCCCTCTGTGAGTTCAGTATGAGGAGATTTCTCGTTAATCTTGGTAATATCTGTTCTCATTGTTTTCTCCGTTTCTATATCTGTAAATTGCTATTAGGATGCCATCTGGTTGTACTCCTCAACGGCTTCCTCCACCACGTCATAAGCACGCTCCAGAGCCTTCATATTGCCGTCAATCACCTCCGGCTTCTTGGCAAATTTATGCTGATAAGAGGCTTTCATCTCATGGATAAACTTCTCTCTCGGCATAATACTGCTGACAGCAACGGCTGCTGCAAGCATTGGTGAATTCGGGAAGTTCTTACCCAGTGTCTCCACAGAAATCTTTCTGGCATCTACAGTATAAACTCTGCCCTCATAGCCTCCCAGCTCGTCCATCACTTCCTCTTTGGACTTCGGCGTATTGATAATGATCGCACCGGTCTTTTTCAGACCTGCTGTGACATCTACGGATGCCAGCAATGTCTCGTCAACCACTACGACATAATCCGGATGATATATATTGGAATGAACACGGATCTTATCTGAACAGATACGGTTATATGCCGTGATCGGGGCTCCCATTCGCTCCGGACCATACTCCGGGAATCCCTGTACATTTTGTCCCGTC
>JBNMJP010000322.1:0-2278 GCA_050873905.1 Jutongia sp.
ACTTCCGAATACTCATCCCTGACATCATCAAAGCCATCTTTCTTATGTGCGATGGCAATGCTCTTCTCAAAATCAGAGACGTCCGTTGCCATGTTATTGAAGGATAACTGAAAGTTAATGGAACTGTCGAAAAAGTTTAAGAAAGAACACCATTCCTCAAAGATCTCCGTCTTGTCCTCCTGCTGTGCCAGCTGATAGTTGATATCCTGAAACTGGATGGTCTTTGTATAATAATCAAGTCCAACCCTGCAAATACCATCCGGAAACATCCTGTCAAACGGTATGCTCTGCTGTGCTGTTCTTGGCGTGCCATCATTTTTCCGTGCCTTTTTAATGGCTTCCTTTACCGCTTTCTGCTCGTCCCTGGTCAGCCCTTCCGGCATTGTGAACTTTCTGTTTTCCTGATTTTTCTTTTTGCGAAAATCGAACAATGTTTTCTACCTCCTTTTCTGCTTTCGCCTGACGCGAAAGCGCATCATAATAATTGTCCGTCATATACGGACGTATCTTCGGCCTCTTAAAAATTGCCTGTATCATGTGACTCAAAATGACCTCCAACGGCTGACCGTTCTTCTCATACATGGCAAGAAAAAAGAATGGCATCATAATCACCATCATCCCCATAACTGCCGTGTTGACTTTGACTACTGTTTTGAGTAAAAAGAAGGACGGTACTCCAATGAGTGCCGCCAGACCAAAACAGATCAGCTGTCTTTTTGTCAGATTGAACATCACCTTGCTTTTTACTTTTGTCAGGTCCCTCGGGACACTGATATAAGATGCTGCCATAATCTTCCTCCTTAATGAGCGTGAAGTATGCTCTTTGCTACTGCTCCCGTCTTAAACAGGGTAAAGGCCAGTAAAATGGTGAAGCCCATAACCCTCCATAGTGAGCCAATGATATCTGCGTTAAATGCTACCGACTGAATCAGGACTGCGTAGATTCCCACACATACCATAATCAGAAATCCCTGGAATCCAAGTGCAAACAGACTTCTTACATAATTCTGTCCCATCATGCTCTGCTCCCTGTTTCCAAAGGTTGCAAACGGAATCGGTGCAAGGCTGACCATAAGATAGATCTCCACCATTCGTCCGTTGATGATGACGAAAATGATTGCTGCCAGTATATACATTAGGAACTGCACAACAAACGACTGCAGGAATATCCCAAGCAGAGGTCCCAAATCCATTGCTTCCAGTGTGGTCTGCATTGTCGCAAGGGTACTGGCATCGATCGCAGTGCTTCCCTGAATAATGCCCCCGGCCCGGCTTACCACACTCTGCGACACATCAAACACTGCCATCGTGATATCAAAGGTGTGTGTGATCAGCTCTACTGCCACAAAAGTCTTAAAGATCCATTTCCATATGAACCATGTCTCAAAGCTTGCCAGATTGTTATAACTGATTATCAGCTGTATCAGCTCATAGCAAGCTATGAAGGTCAAAAGGATTCCCGCAATCGGCATGATTACCGTTTCTGACAGGTTCCTGACCATATTGAATACCGCCGGCAGAAAACTGCTGGGGGTCTGTCCTACCTCTGTTGCAATCTGCCCCACCTGGTCATTCACAGAGGAAAATGTGTTGGTGAGATTATTCATGATACCTGATACAAGCAGTCCTTTCAGCCAGTCAGTAATCTGCTGAATTATGCTGTTCAATTATTTCCTCCTTTCCTCCGGGACAGGGTTTCTCCCTGCCCCAAAACCAGAATCTGATTTAGAACAAACCGGAAAGCAAAGGTACAAGAGTGGTACCGATAAGGGCAACACCGCCACCGGCCATAAGCTGCTTCATTCCCTGGGACTTTGCACCCGGGTTATCGTTACCGTATCCTTCCATAAGATTGATTGCACCCCAGATTCCAAGACCTGCTCCAAGTGCGATTACAAGTGTCTGCAATGTTCCTACTGCGCTCTGAAAAAATGCCATAATATAAATCCTCCATATTCTTTCTTGATTGATGAAGGGCCAGAGCACTCTGCCCTGACCCGTGTGTCTGCACAGACCTCCACTTCTCCGGTCTACCGGATCCGCTGTCTGCTATTTAGTTTTTCTGCGTGGTCCTGCCACGCTGTCTCTTAGAAAAGACCGGAAAGTAAAGGTACAAGGGTAGTACCGATCAGAGCTACACCGCCTCCGGCCATGAGCTGCTTCATTCCCTGGGACTTTGCACCGGGATTGTCATTTCCGTAGCCTTCCATAAGGTTGATTGCTCCCCAGATTCCAAGTCCGGCTCCAAGGGCGATCACCAGAGTCTGTAAAGTTCCTA
>JBNMJP010000323.1:0-2277 GCA_050873905.1 Jutongia sp.
GAATTCAGGTGTTTCGTAAGGCACTTGCGCTCGCCACTACTTGCATCCTGTGTTATAGGATGCTATGTAGTGCTGCGTAGCGCATTGTAGCGGGAGCGTGCCTGTCGAAATAACTGATTCCACCCTGGAGGCTCGGTCGTCCAGACACGTATTCATCGAAACATTGCAAAGCAAAGACTTTTCAGAAATCCTACTGATCTGCGTCAATTTGGGTGTCAAAGTCTCACGGTTCTGTCAGACATCCTGAGGCAAAAATCTATATCTTTTTTCAAACATAAGAAATATTATCGGTATTATATGTTCATTGGGGGGGAGTTGGAAGATGTATTCTATGAGAGAATGGAGTGAATGGTTTGAATACAGGAAAACATTATCATACAAAACAGCAGAAGATCATTCTGGAATATCTGATGTCCGGGGGAGAGCATTATGTGACGGTGAGCCAGATTGCCGCTCATTTAAAGGAGCAGGGGCAGTCGGTTGGTCTTACGACGATCTACCGTCAACTGGATAAGTTTGAACAGGAAGGACTTGTTCATAAGATCGTATTGGATGGCAACAGTGGGGCACACTATCAGTATGCAGGGGAGGATGAGGGTTCCTTTCTGCTGAAATGTGAAAACTGTGGCAATATGATCCCCATGGCATGCAGCCATATGGAGGAACTGTATGATCATGTGCTGGAAGAACACAGCTTTCAGGTGAATCCTCACAGGACGATGTTTTATGGTATGTGTAATGAATGTATGGAGAGAAAAAATAAAAATGAGAAATAATAGAAATGATAAGAAGAGAGCAGGAAAGGTTTGTTGGAAGCTGGTGGCATGTTTTTGTGCCGTGATGCTGGTTGCCAGTGGATGCAGCATTACCGGAGGGACGGGTCAGACTTCCGTACAGGATAAAAAGGGCAGCAGGATCAAGGTGGTGGCAACATTATTTCCTTATTATGATTTTGCGAGACAAGTGGCAGGAGAATATGCGGATGTGTCTCTGATCCTGCCGGCGGGGATGGACACCCACTCCTTTGAGCCCACGGCTGCGGATATGATTCAGATGGGACAGGCTGATCTGATCCTTTATAATGGCGGTGAAAACGAGCAGTGGGTTGGCCAGGTGTTGGAGTCTGCAGATAATAAAGGAATCATGGCAGACGAAATGATGAAGCATGTGGATACCCTTGTGGAGGAGCATGTGGAAGGAATGCAGGAGGAAAAGGGAGAGGAACACGGTCACGAAGAACACGGCAAAGAAGATACGGATCATGATGCGTCAGAAGAAGACCATGATCATGATACAGAGGAGGCTTCGGATACGGCAGGTGAGATTGATGAGCATATATGGACATCTCCGGTCAATGCACAGAAGATCGTGGCACAGATTGCGAAGGATCTGGCAAAGGCAGATCCGGAGCATCAGGAGGATTATCAGAAAAATGCAGACGAATATATCAAAAAACTGCAGAAGCTGGATAAGGATATCCGTCAGGTGACAAGTCAGGCAAAGTATAAATATCTTGCCTTTGCAGACCGCTTTCCGCTGCGGTATTTTGTGGAGGAATACGGTCTTGATTATACGGCGGCGTTTGCAGGCTGCAGCAGTGATACGGAGCCAAGTGCGGAGACCATCACCTATCTGACCCGGCAGGTAAAAGAACGGAAGCTTCCGGTAGTATTAAAAATTGAGCTGACCAGTGACAAGGTGGCAAAGGCTGTGGCGGAAGCCGCATCCACGAAGGAGCATACGGTAAAGGTGGAGACATTTTATACCTGTCATAATGTTACAAGGCAGCAGTTTGATGCGGGAGAAACCTATGTGAGCCTGATGGAAAAGAATGTAAAGGTACTGCGGGAGGCTTTGGAAGGGTAAAAAGTATTTTGCCCCCAACTGATGCCACGGATTGCTCCTGGCATCATATCAAAATAGTGTTAAAAATTAGTTTAATAATTGTAGACGGAATAAAAATATAAAGATATAATGTTATCATACAGTACAGCAGAGGTCGGTTTGTATATGGGGTCATCATCTGTTGTACGCAGACAGACTTTATTTATTTTGAAAGGAGTTTACAACATGAAAGTAGCAGACGGATTTTGGTTGAACAAAAAAGGTTATGATGTAAGATATGCATCTCAGGCATATCAGGTAACAACAACAGAGAATTCTATCAAGGTAATTGCCACACCTTACACAGTAATGAACAGAGGTATGACACTGGGCGGACCAAACCTTGAGATCACATATTCTTCTACATCAGAGAATATCATTAAGGTTCATATC
>JBNMJP010000324.1:0-2274 GCA_050873905.1 Jutongia sp.
GAACCATGAAAATCATTGGTCGGAATATAATAATAATCAATCCCATACTGCTGCATCAGATTTTTTAATAATGCTAATCTTTCCACTACCTTCATCTCTCTTAGCCCACCTTTCAAAACATCTATATTTTATAAACTTAATATTTATCGCATCCTTCAGTCCTTATTTTATCCCTTAACTTTTCTAAGCCTTACTCGTTCCGGCTTTTCCCATCCCGGTTTCATTTTCTGCATCATTCCGCTCTACAGGGTTTTCAGAATATTACTCAGCTCCGCAAACTGCTCCAGCGACAAGGCCTCCCCCCGGATCGTCTCGGAAAGTCCCATCTGTCTCAGTGCCTCTGCCGTCTGCTGCTTCGTTACCGGCAGGCCGGCGTCATTGCCAAGACCATTTTGGAGTGTTTTCCGTCTCTGATTAAAGGATGCCCGGATCACCCGGAAGAAAAACTTCTCATCCACTACCTTTACCGGCGGCTCCCGATGACAGGTCAGACGGATCACCGCAGACCCAACCTTCGGCCGCGGCATAAAGCAGTTCGGCGGCACATTGGCAGTAATCTCCGCCTCAGAATAATACTGCACTGCCAGAGACAATGCACCGTAATCCTTCGTCCCGGGACCAGCCTGCATCCGCTCTGCCACTTCCTTCTGTACCATAACTGTCACACTTGCTAACGGTACATGGCTTTCAAAAAGTGCCATAATGATCGGCGTTGTTATATAGTATGGCAGATTTGCCACGACCTTAATCGGCTTGCCATCGTTATATTCCTGTGCGATCTTTCCAATGTCAATCTTCAGGATATCCTCATTCACCACCGTGACATTGTCATACTCCTTTAACGTATCTGCAAGGATCGGCAGGAGATTTTTGTCGATCTCCACCGCCATTACCTTCCCTGCATGCTCACAAAGATACTGGGTCATGGTTCCGATGCCCGGACCGATCTCCAACACGAAATCGTCCTTTGTAATATTCGAAGAATCCACAATGCGCTCCAGCACATGGGTATCGATCAGAAAATTCTGACCGAACTTCTTCTGAAAATGAAAATCATATTTCTGTAAAATCTCTATGGTATTCTGCGGGTTTCCTAATGTTGCCATAACCGCTCCTTTCTATATAATACGATACATTCTTTTTGCATTCTCTTCTGTGACACGCATCACTTCTCCCCTGTCAATGCCCTTGATCTGCGCGATCACATCCACCACATAGGTGAGCTGTCTGGAATCATTGCGCTTTCCCCGGTTTGGCACTGGAGTCAGATACGGGCTGTCCGTCTCCAGCACAAGCTGCTCTAACGGTGCCTCCTTCACAACCTCCACAAGCTTCCTGCCGTTTTTGAAGGTAACGACGCCACCGATCCCCAGATAAAATCCCTTTTTCAGATATATTCTGGCTGTCTCCACCGTATAAGAAAAGCAGTGGATCACGCCCCCCTGACTCCAGTCACAATGCTCCTCCATGATCTGCAGGGTATCCTGTGCAGCATCCCGGCTGTGAATGATCACCGGCATTTTTGTCTCCTTCGCCAGCTGTAGCTGCCGGATAAACCATTTCTTTTGAAGTTCTCTGTCCGGCTCATCATAATAATAGTCCAGACCGATCTCTCCTATCGCCACAACCTTCGGCTCTTTGGTGAGCTCCTTCAACCATTCTATGGTTTCCTCTGTCATTTCCGACACCCCGTCAGGATGAACTCCCACGGCTCCGTATACAAAATCATATTTCCGGCTTAATGCCACGGCGTCCTTCGTGGACTGTATACTCGCTCCCACTTCCACAACATTGCCAACGCCTGCATCGTGCAGGGAAGCCAGCAGCTCCTCCCGGTCCTCCGCAAAACGGTCATCCATATAATGTGCATGTGTATCAAAAATCATTCTTTCCACCATATCTTTCCAAGCCAAATAACTCCCTGCAGGCAACAGGGCATGACTTAACATTTTCCGCAAAATTAAAATCCCCAATGTCTGCATTCTATCATACCACAGATCATTGGGGACGTCATCGTTCATTTTAATTTGTAATGAAAAAAACTACTTAAACAAACAGGAAAAATATCAAAGTATCTATAATAAATACCGGGATCAGACAGCTGACGGACCATGCCATATATCCAAAGAAGGAAGGCATCTTAATTCCGTTATCCTCGGCAATGGAACGAACCATAAAGTTCGGTGCGTTACCAATGTATGTGTTGGCACCCATAAATACGGCACCGCAGGAAATTGCCATCAGGAAGATCTTCGGAATGGTTCCATCCAGTAC
>JBNMJP010000325.1:0-2253 GCA_050873905.1 Jutongia sp.
AATTATTATGTGGCTTTTGAGTCAGGGTGAGAAGGTAGAGGTTTTAAGTCCGGACTGGCTTCGGGAGGAGATGAAAGGGACGCTGGAGAAAATGATGGAAAGGTATGAAGAAGAGTAAGGCTGGAATTAATTTTTGAAACAAAGAACAGGAGGAAGAAAATGAGACAGTTTGCAGGATTGGTTTGTGAAATTATTACAATTGTGATTTATGGATTTGCAGTGATATGTGGAATTTTTTACCACAGGATGTATGTAGCCGGGTATCTGGCAGCCAAGCGGGAGCCGAAGTTTACCTTAGAATATTATTTAGTATGGGTAGTATTACTTTCCATTGCCGCTGTGGTTTCATGCATTCATCATGCATTAGCTTCCATAATCGAAAATCAATGTGCTATTTACGGACGTTTGGGAGAGATGAGAGAAAAATTGGAGGAGCAGCAGAGGGGCAATGAATTGCCGACCAATCGTTCCGAAATCGCAACAAGTACAAGTAATAGTAATCTGTTACAAAATAGCGATACGGGTACAGAACATCTATCCAGAGAATGGGTCTGCAGAGAATGTGGGACAAAAAATCATACAAGCATCTGTACTTCCTGCGGACATATCAGAGACTGATCTGATCGCCCGAAAGTAGTGGCTTCGTAATAAGAAAGATGTGGTAGAAAAGAGGGAAAAGCGTGAAGATTGAAAATAGTATACAAAAGGCAATGCTATGCATGGGAATCAGTGGCTGTATGCTGACGTTATCCGGTTGTAATGTTACAGAAGGCATAGAGGGGCTGGTACAACTGCAGGTGGACATGCAGATTGCAGCAGAGGAGACGCAGGCTCCGGCTGGGGATGAGGATCTGTCTATGGAGGATCTGACTAATAGCGATAATATAGACGATAAGACACAGCAGTCGGAACAATCCGATGATTCGGAAATAGATCAGGGGATTGACGATACCCATAACGAAACGGATCTGTATGATGCTAACAGTTACGACAACAGCGATCCGTCAGATGACTATGACGATCATGATGAGGATTCTTACGGGGAGGACGAATATATTCTGCCTGACAGCGGCACCAAAAAACTTAAAAAATCTGATCTTGCCGGGTTGAGTAAAGAAGAACTAAGGCTTGCCAGAAATGAGATATATGCCAGACACGGCAGATTATTTCAGGATGAGGCACTGCAGGATTATTTTGATTCTCAAAGCTGGTATTCAGGGTTTATTGCACCGGAGGATTTTGTAGAAACAGATTTGATGAGTGCTCTGGAATGTAGGAATGCAAGATTTATCCAAAAATTTGAATAATGAAGGGAGGAGACGGCATGATGATGGCAAATGTGACCCAGTGTCACAAGTGTGCATTTTGTAAGCACTGGTATGATCCGACAAACAGTCATATTCAGCCGAAATCACAGCGGATCGGCATATGGCTGTATGATCATCAGGCGAAAAGCTACTGTGATGTGAAGCGGATCGAGATGAAGGGCGGGCAGTTTTGCTCGGAGTATGAGTGTAAGATGTGAGAAATGGAGGAGATACGATGGAGAGAATCGGAAATGCAGTACAGACATTTGAAACCTTGGAAGCAAAATACGAGCTTCCAATGGGAAATATTCAAAGTCTCAGTGATCAGATGGATCATTTCAAAGTTTTTGTGCCGTTGATCGGACGGTTTTCTGCAGGAAAGAGTGCGTTGATCAATATGGTTCTTAATCTGAGGCAGGAAATCTGTAAGGAGGATATCAGCCCACAGACTGCTCTGCCGGCAGAGATTTCCTATGCAGAGGAGGAACGATATATCGTCGTGAAGGGTTCTGAAAAACGGGAGATTTCTGACGAGGAATTTTTTCAGTACAAGGATGAGATTACCGGAGAAAATGCGGATTTGGTGAAGCTGTATCTGCATAATAAGAATCTGTCCCGATTTCCGGACATTGCTTTGGTGGATATGCCGGGACTGGATTCCGGATACGAAGTTCATGACAAGGCGATTCACGATTATATCCAGAATAGTATGGCATACGTGCTGGTATTTCCGGGGGATGATCTGACGATACCAAAGAGCATGGAGCCGATCTTGTATGAGTTAAATACACACAATATGCCTATGTGTGCTGTGATCACAAAGGGAAATCGTATTGCCTCGAATGAGGAGGAGCAAAAGGAAAATCTGATCCATTCTCTGAGAAAATATTATCCGGAGCAGGAAATCCCTGTGTTTGTCACAGAGACAGAGGAAGGCAGAGTGGAG
>JBNMJP010000326.1:0-2245 GCA_050873905.1 Jutongia sp.
AAATCTTTCCTACCTCTTCTCCATTTTCCCTCATAAATTCCGCAAATGTCACACCGCTTGCCTTCGCACTGTATGTACCAATCTGCACTGTATTTCTGCAATTTACAAACAAACGAAATTTCGTGTGAGGATAAGACAGAAGTATATCCATTCCTTCCTGATATTCCGGATTGTAAATGTTCTGTTTCTCATCATAAAACACAGCCCATCTTCCATGATCCAGTCCGCCCTTTAACAGACAATCCAGAGAATACAGATATAATGGTTTTAAGATATCCTGGCCTTCATCCATGATCAGCACATCATACTGCAGCTTCTCTGCCTCCGGATCTATGGACATCTTATCACTGATATAATCATAAAATCTCTCCGGCAGAACCTGAGAAAAATAATTCTGGGGATCCTTCTTCAATTCCTCCACATCCACCGAAATATATTCTCCAAAAAGAGCATGAATATTTACTACCTTTAACTGCCCGGACTCCGGCAAAGAACGCATCACATGATGTGCAAGATTTTTATTGTAGGTAAGATACAGCACACTGTCTCCCTGCTCCAGCTGTCTTCTCGCATACTCTGCCGCCAGAAGCGTCTTGCCAGTGCCTGCTCCCCCTTCCACGATCAGATGATCATTCATGCCCAGCGCCTGCATAAGCTGTGCCTGCTCCTTTGTCAATCGCACCAGCTTCTGTTCCACCTGCTCCAGACGGTCATTCAGAGATGGAATAAAACAAAAATCCGCCCGCAGAAACTGCACGATCTCACGGATATCTGACGGCGACAATTTACTCGACTCCCGGTGCTGTCTCTGCTGCCAGTAGTCAAACACCCGGTTCATATACTCTGAAATATCCTCTGTGGTTCGGTCATAGATAATCTCCGGAATGATCTCCTGCGAGTCTGAATGAAATGCAATATCTGGAAATACCACTCCGCTGGCCATCAGAATGTTTCTCATGTGGGGATTGCCATCAAAATGTCTCTTGAGAATATCCCGCAGACTAAACATATTTCCTGTCACCTGAGCAAATGGTCCTTCCGGTTTCACCCGTTCCGTGCCATACCGGTCAATAAAAGTCCATTGTCCGTTACGGCATTCGACACGTCCCCCTTTAATCTCCAGACATGCAACGCCCCGTTCACAAACCACCACAAAATCAATCTCTCCATAAATCTTAGAGCGGTGTCTGGGAAGTCCCAAAGAATGAAGCACATAGGCATTCTTTAAGTTCAATTCCTGCAATACATCGTACATTTTTCGTTCTGCATTGCTCTTGATCTCCTCACCCATATATGGGGGAATAAATGAAACCATTGACCAGTTCCTCCTGATGTAAAATACTAAAAATAATACAAAGCCTCTAAGACTTTTGCGACTTCATTTGCTGCTCAAATGCCTCGCAGGATAGTCCTGCCTCCGATGCCGCATCTGCTACACTGAGTAGTCCCTTCCGGACTAATCGTATCAGGGTATTTAAACTGCCCTGCTGCCAACCTTTCTGCTCTCTCGTCTTCATCATATCCTCTACTGCCTGACACACATTGACCACCTCCGTTTTCTCATCAATCGCAAAATCTGTATGAGTTATTGTCTCTATTACACGGGCAGCTCCGGCTTCCAAAGCTTTCAGACGTTCATCCTCCTCCAGAAGCCTTGCCAGCCCTTTCTCATCCTTCGAATACTTTATATAGTTTAACACTTCCCGCAGGCTTGATGCAAACTTTTTAAAATCTTTCTGAGGGATCCTGCCTGGATCCAACAGATGCAGACGATAATCCTGAGCATATTTCCGTATCGTATCATTCTGTACAGAAAACATTTCATACAATGACATAGGTCCATCCCATGGGTCTGCACCAAAATGTACCACCAGCGTGATCACAGGCTGCAGCTTATCTGCCTTGGTAAAGCCCGACAGAAACTCAGCACTGCTCATGGTTCCCTTATTTGAATTATTTCTATGATCAGAAGCTATTCTTGATACCTGCTCGGCATATTGCATCGCATCATACACCATATTTTTTACCGGCATAGCATAATGAATATCCGTTTGGTTCTCTACTCCCAAAAGTATGTAAGCTGCCTTCTCTCCACTCATAACCGTAACATATTTCAAAATATCCCGATACTTCTTCACACCCGTCCCCCTCTTTGGGGCTCCGCCACCAAAAATATACATCATTTCTGCCGTATCCAACTCCTTCAGCTCTGACGGCTTGATCACCTGCCTGCCATCATACAGCA
>JBNMJP010000327.1:0-2234 GCA_050873905.1 Jutongia sp.
CCGCATGGAATTTGATTTGAAAGGCAAAATGGCGGATGTGGCAGGAGACACCTTAAAGAACGTGGGAGACAGTAATGGAAAGCTGTCGAATGAGAACACGGAGAGTGCGCAGAAGCTTACCAATAAGACGACACGGGTGGCGCTCGAAACAGGAAATGCAGTCAGCGATAAGCTGGTAAATAAAAGTAAGAAAGCTCCGGAAACAAATAAACAGGCGGCGAACAGGATTCTTCTTCATGAGGATAATGCCACAGAGCTTGCCGGAGCAACGCTTCATACATCGGATGGCAAATCTAAACTAATGACAGCTTCGAGAAGGCAGCGTGTGCGGGATAAACAGGCAGTAAATGACATTAAACTGCGGGATAACCGGAAGAAACTCCAGAAGAAGTTAAGACAGCAGTATGAGATCAAAGCGACCGTAAAGGGTGGCTTAAAAACAGACCTTCAGGTGGAAGTCGGTGCAGAGAGTAAAATGCACGAAAGTTCAAAGTATGCCGGTATTTCAAGTGCAGCGTCATTTGGGAAAAGGACACTTCACATGGCGGATAATATGGCAAATGATGAAAAAGGACTGGGCATACAGAACGCATGGACGGACACAGCGTCAAAGACTACGGATGCGGTATCAACTGTATATACGATATCGAAAACAGCAAAATACTGGAGGATGCAGAAGAACGAGAAGGAAATCGCAAAGCTCTTAAAGCAGGAAGATAAGATAGCAAGAAACAGCATTAAGATGGAATACAGGACTGCACTTGAAAGAGCGAAAGAAAGTGACCTGTGGAAAAACAGCAACCTGTATGACAGACATTTGCAGAAAAAAGCGGTGAAGCGAAAGTACATGAAGAATGCCATAAAAGAGTATCAGAATGCGAAGAAGGCAAAGAGTGCGGCAGTCACATTTACTACAGGATTTAATCCGATGGATAAGGTGAAACAGGGAGCCGGTAAACTGTTAGAAGCGGTGAAGGCACTCTTTTCTTCCCCAGTTGGGAAGATCGTGATTGTGTGCGGATGTGTGCTTGCTCTTGTTATGGCACTGATCGGTGCGGCAGGACCTATGCTTTTACTGTCGTTCGGTGGTGATTCCAATTTTTCGTCACCACAGGTGACAGGAACGGGATTCCCGGCAGATGTTGTGGCTTGGCGTGAATGGGTCACGGAGAGGTGCAAGGCAAATAATGACGCTTCAAGTGGTATTGACCTAAATGATTATGTGAATGCAATACTTGCAACCATACAACAGGAGTCTGGTGGAATATCATCGAGCTGTGGCGGTGATCTCATGCAGTGTAAGGAAAGTGGTTTGTGGGATGATGCTGCCATGCCATCTGACTGGACGACAGAGCAGAAATCAATAGATATCGGTATCCGGGTTTTCTATGCACACATGAAAACATGGGGCGTGGATGGAGTAGATGATTATGACAATCTTCAGATAGTAGCCCAGGCATATAACTATGGCGGTGGATTTCTTGGTTTCATGAAGAATAAGAATGCCAAGAAGTGGACACTGACACTTTCCACGGAATACTCAAATGCCATGGCACAAAAAAGCGGATGGTCAAGCTATGGACATAAGGAATATGGCGAAGAATGGCTTGAAAAGTATAAGAACGGCGGTTCTGTAGGCGGTGGTGCGATAGTTGAAGCAAAGGGTGCTACAGGCGTCATGCAGACAGCTCAGAATCAGGTCGGTATAACGGAAAATCCGCCAGGTTCCAATAATGTTATTTTTAACACAGATTACTATGGGCAGGAAGTGAGCGGAGATGCGTATCCGTGGTGCTGTGTGTTTGTCTGGTGGTGCTTTAACAAGAGTGGAAATGGTGAGGCTTTTTACGACGGAGGAAAGGTTGCCGGCTGCGGAGCCGTTTACACATGGGCACAGAATAATGGGCTGTTTATAAGCGGCTCGGAAGCCAAGTATGGAGATATTGTTCTCTTTGGAAATAATGAGCATATAGAAGTCGTTGTCTCAAACAATGGAGACGGAACCTACACGACGATCGGGGGAAATACTTCCGCTGATGGAGCAGGTTCTCAGAGTAATGGTGGCTGTGTGGCAATAAAGACCAGGTATACGACAGGAGGTTTCCCGATCACTTCATTTATAAGACCGAAATATTAAAAGGAGCAGTGAGATTTGGAACGATACGAAGATAAGATTTTGAAAGAAAAAGCCGAGAGAGACAGACAGCAGGAAAAGGTCGATAAACTTTCGGCAG
>JBNMJP010000328.1:0-2233 GCA_050873905.1 Jutongia sp.
ATATTGCCCTATAAATACAACAATTCAATTATATCTATTGTAAAATTTATTCACTTTTTAGTCAACCGCTAAAGTGGAATTATTTAATTTTTGTCACATTTGACATAATATCTCCGTCCTGATAAAACATCGAGATGAAATCTCCTGCTTTATAGGCAATGATCTTTACAAGTTCACTGTTTGTCAGATCTGCATCATATACAGTCTTATCTCCCTCCAGCGTGAAATACACATGGGAATTGCCATCGATCACAACCGGTACATAAGTTGCGATCTTTCCGGTAATCTCCAGATCATCTGCATTTTCGCTTGTGCGGATACCATTCGTGCTAAGCAGCGCATTATACGCCTTCTTACATTCCTTAACCGTGTCTCCGATCGCTACCCACTGGTATTTCTGGATGTTGACCATGGCGTATTTCTTGACCAGACCCGCAGAATCCTTTAATGCCATAAAGTAGGTCGGTTCCTCCGAAATATTTAAAAGGAGCGGGAATGTTGCCACATACCCCAGGTTCTGTACCTGTCCTTCCGCAGAAGACATGGCAGAATCTTCAATCGCACCTTCTATCCTGTAAAAACGCGTTTCCATCGTCCGCTGGTTCATCAGCACAAATCCGACATTCGACTGGTCGCCGCTGACACTGGTCACACCGGAATATACCCAGACATCATCATTCATGGCAATGTAATTATAGCCGTTTGTCGTCTGCAGACAGTCACGCTGTCCCAGCACGCTGTTCAGATAACCGTGCTGCAGCATACCGTGATAATCGTAAAGCTGCATCAGAAGCTCTGCCTGATACACCTTATCTACCCAGGTCGGTACTTCATCTGCCTGATAATCCGTACATTCTCCCGTGACTGCATTACAGAGTACCACTCTGCCGACCGTCACGCCACCGAACAGACCGATGTTGAACTTTTTGACCGGGCAGATCCAGTACGGCGTACCTTCATCGTCGATCTCAAAGAAGATCTGATCTGCAAAAATATAGGTTGGATACCGGAAACGAAGATGTCTCTGGATATATCGGTTGAATATTTCCGATTCAGAATACTTAATGCCGTCAGTCAGCTTGACACATTCCGTATCCTGTGTTGTCATATCGATCTTGATATAAGCCGGAATACCATTTTTCTGATTCGTCAGCCACTTGATCGGACTGGCATATTTCAGCGGTGTCACACGGACCGGCTTTCCGTTTACATTGATCTGCGTATAATCATCTGCCACTTCAAACTGCGATACCATATCAACCATGCTGCCCATTTTACGGCTTCCCAGAATCGCTGCAGAATCTCTGTCCAGAAGTGGGATCGTATTGAAATCCACTTCCTTGATATCCTCAGTAAAATCACGTTCTTCTACCTGCATCAGTCCCTGATACTTCTTCGCATTGATGATCGGCGAAGAAAGGATCGAACCGATCAGAAAGATCAGCAAAAGTACGCCGCCCAGATAAAACAGATACTTGTAAGGGCCCATTGTTCCTTTTTGGATATCCAGTCCACTTTTCCCAAAGGAAACATGCCCGCTTTTCCAGACGGAGCGGAACGATAATACGATTGCAAACACAAATACCATCAGGATCACAAACCACCAGAAGCCTGCTGAATGGATATTCAGCGCCGGCAGATTAATATAATAGTAAATAAATGCAATCACAAGTGTCAGTAAAATGGCAAGCAGCCATCTTTTCCAGTTTTTCATACTTTTGCCTCTTTCTGCATAATTTTATTATTCACTATACAAAGACAATCTTATTCTGTCAAGGAATCCACTTTATTCTTCCGGTTTTCCACCTCTTTTGCCTGTACATCGGATGGAGCCTGCTCGTAACGGGCAAACTGGTAAGAGAAGCTGCCCTGTCCACCGGTCAGGGAACGGAGCACGGTACAATAGCCGTACAGACTGCTCATCGGGATATCCGCAGTGATCGTCTGCCAGCCGCCCTGCAGTGGCTGCATGCCAAGTACACGTCCTCTTCGTTTGTTCAGATCCCCCATAATATCTCCCGTATAGCTGTCCGGAACGGTAACAGAAAGCGTTTCGATCGGCTCAAGCAGGATTGGTTCTGCCTTTAAGAAACCATCTTTAAATGCCTGCATGGCAGCTTTTTTAAATGCCATTTCAGAAGAATCTACCGGATGATAAGAGCCATCATATAAAATGCCCTTCACGCCAACAACCGGATACGCTGCAAGCGGGCCCTTTACCGTTGCTTCCTGC
>JBNMJP010000329.1:0-2218 GCA_050873905.1 Jutongia sp.
ATCTGACACCCTGCGCTAGGATGCCAGACATGCGAGTATTTCGCTACATTTTATTTACAAGTTTCCTGAGCCAATTCACTCCACGGGGCAAATTGTTCCAATTCCTCGTCTGACATTTCAGCACTAGGACGATGCTCCAGAAGGAAACTCAGATATTTAAGTGGATCAAGTTCATTGGCTTTTGCTGTTTCTATCATAGAATAGATTTTCATACTGGCTTCTGCTCCGGCTGGTGTACCACAGAAAAGCCAGTTTTTACGGCCAACTACCAATGGTCGAATGCTGTTCTCACTGAGATTATTACTCAGGCTGCATGCACCATCTTTCAGATAGTTCATCATGAACGGACGACAACCATTGGAATAGTTGATTGCCTTGATCAGCCTGTCTCCGGATTCCGGATGCAGCTGGTCAAGCCACGACAAAAAAGCCTCTATGACAGGTTTTTGATCCTTCAGACGGCGATTATAAATCTGTTTGAGCGATAATCCTTTTTCTCGATAAGAGCGTTCATACTCAAACAGCTTATTACAGTATAGGAATCCCTGGACTGCCGGATGTGTATAATCCTTTTCGTGGCCTTTGGGTACTGCCCGCAGCCAATAGCGTCGTATGTGAGCCCAGCAACAACAACGCTGTGCCTCCGGCACTTTGTTGTATCCTTTATAACCATCAACCATTAGATAGTATCCGGGATCTGCACCTGCCAGAAAAGCAGCAGCATTACTGCCGGCTCTGGTCGGAGTGTAATTATAAAGGATGATAGGAATCTCACCATCGTCACCAGTGCGTACCAGCCAGACATAAGATTTACTCTGTGGTCTACGGCCTTCTTCCTTTAATACCTGGATCGGAGTCTCATCTGCCATCAGATATCTGCGTTTCAATAGTTTCCGGTGCAGATATTTATATATTGGCAGAAAGTAATTCTCTGCACAGTAGATGATCCAACTGGCCATGGTCGTACGGCTGATCTTTACCCCAAGGTGTTCAAAGTCCTTCTCCTGACGGTATAAGGGCATGGACATGACATATTTATAATACATCACATGTGCTGCAAGACCGGACGATGCATAACTCCCCGGAATCAGTGCAGGAGTTCCTTCGTCCTTGATGAACTGGGGATCTTCCGTTTCCTTGCATTGTGGACACTCATAGGTAGTCGCATAATAATCAATGCGCTCCAGCTTTGGCTCTGTATAACGCAGTTCTGTCCGGATGAGTTCGTGTCCGATAGGAATCATCATTGTTCCACAAACATCACACGTTTTCTGTTCTTCCGTAAGAGTATCTACATAAACATTCTCTGTCGGAAGATCAGCAAAGACCTCATCATAAGTAGATTTCGATTTACGGGCTTTCTTGTGTGCTTTTACCTCAATGTATTCCACCTCAAGGGGCACCGGTTCCGGTTCATCCTCCGTCTGCAGGTGGAACAGATCCAACTGTCCTGGAAACTGTTCATGCCGGATCTCACTGGTGGAGCCAAAAAGTTTGGTCTTCAAGTAGTCCAACTGTGCCTGAAGGTTAGCAATCAATTGATCCTTTTCGCTGTCTTTGACATCACGTTCCTGCAGCATTTTCTGCAGGGAACGGATAAGCTCGTTCTGAGTGCTGATTGTATTATTCAGTTGTGAAATCGTATCCTTAAGCTCTAAGAGCTGGATATCTCTTACTCCTGAAGGCATTGTCTTTTCGCTCCTTTTCTATGGTTCAATTATACCACGAAATAAGCGAAAAATCCCGAAAAATCAAGCATTTCCGGTACTTTTTATTGCCTTTGGCTGCTCGATTTCAAGACCTGACATAAGCCAGTCAAACTGCCTCCATGTAATGGGTTTTACCTCATTACGGTTGCGCGGCCAACGGTATTTTCCTACGTTGGCATCAAGGCGCTTATATAAAAGTACAAATCCTTCACGTTCATGAAGAAGCACTTTTATCCGGTCACTACGTCTGCCACAGAAAAGATAGATCGCATTGGGTCTGGAAGGATTCATATTCAGCTGGTCTTTTACGACAGCGCATAACCCATCAATGGATTTACGCATATCTGTATAACCACAGATCACATAAATCTCGTCTGCGACAGTGATGTCTCCTAACATGTCCCTGTCACAGTTTTAAGGATCTGTGACAGTAGCTTTGGGTCAACATCATTTGAAATTTTTATCGAAACAGTCCCGAGCATGACCTCGATGGTGGGACAGGTTCCTTC
>JBNMJP010000330.1:0-2203 GCA_050873905.1 Jutongia sp.
CGCGTGATGGGAAGACCGTTTTCCGACATAGATCTTCTCCGCTTTTTCCGGAAGTCCGGTAATGACCGCCTGTCCCACCAGAGCATCATAAACAATCACATCCGCCATACTCAATACTCTCTCTGCCTTTTTGGTTAAAAGTTCTGCATCTCCCGGACCGGCTCCCACCAGCCAAACCTTTCCCTTCGCCATCTTTTCCTCCTTATACCGGAACCTTCCATTTCTTTTCCAATCCCGACTATTCTATTTTCGCCAGTTTCTCTCTATGCTGTTTTTCTTCCCTTATATCACTGTATTTCCTGCTGAAACTGCTCCACCAGCTCCTTTGCCAGAGCTTCCGCCACCCCGGCAGGGTCCGTGACCGGTCCTTTCCGCTCTCCGGTTACATAGCCCATTTCTCCGGTTCCCTTACTGTACATTGCCCGCAAAAGAATTTCTCCATCCTCAATGACCGCATGAGCAGCCACCGGAGAAGAACATTCTCCTCCCACGGCACGGATAAAGGTTCTTTCACATTTCACGACGATTTCCGACTCTTTATTCACATATCCGCTTAATATTTCACAGTCAAAATCTTCACGACTCTGCAATGCCAATATGCCCTGACCGGCACAGGGGATAATTTCCTCTGTCGTAAAATATCTGGAGATTCGATCTGCAAGCCCCAGTCTTTTTAAGCCTGCTGCCGCCAAAATCAATGCACTATACTCTCCGTCATCCAGCTTTTTTAATCTCGTGAGCACATTTCCCCGCACACTTTGGAATGACATCTGCGGATACAGCTTCTGCGCCTGCAGCACTCTCCTCCGAGACGAACATCCGATAGGAAGCCGTTCATCCAGCTCTGATACTCCTTTTGGCAGAACCAGCACGTCTCTCGGATCCTCCCGGTCCGAATAGCCGATCAGAGGCAGCTTTGGATCCTCCTCTGCCGGTACATCCTTCAGACTGTGCACGGAGATATCACTCCGCCCGTCAAGAAGTGCCGCATCCAGCTCCTTTACAAACAGTCCTTTTCCTCCTACCTGATCCAACGTTCTGTCAAGAATTTTATCTCCTGTGGTTTTCATGGTAACAATCGGTGCTTCGACTCCCTGCTCCTGCAGATAACCTTGCACCAGCTCTGACTGCACTACCGCCAGCCTGCTCTCCCGGCTTCCGATCCGTATCGTTTTCATTCTCTGATCCTCCATACAATCCAATCTGTTCCACGGATCGGATCATACATCATATATTTTATCACTCGACGTTTACAAACTTCATTTCTATCTATAACTATTTTACCTGTATCCGTCAGATGGTTCCTCCGGATACAGCTCTGTCATGGCATCCACACAGTCCCGGAACGTGGACACATCCACCGAATCTCTCACAGAGAACATTAATTTATTCACGACCTTCTGTACCGATTTCCGGACAATCTCTTCCGCTGCTGCCAGATCTGTTTTTTTTGTATTTTCCTGCAAAGCCGGCAGATTTTTCCGAAGCTGTCCGGTCACTCTTGCCATCACATCCTCCGATGCCCTCTCACTGATCTTTAGCAGCATGGGAACAACATCCCTGGCATCATACCAGTTCTGAAACTCCTGTGTTCTCTCTTTTAGAATCTGTTCCGCATCTGCTAAGGACTGCTTCGCATCCTCCGGCAGCCCCACACCAAAATCATCAATATCGTATAAAGTTACTCTGGTCAGCCTGCCA
The DNA here is from genome assembly GCA_050873905.1 of Jutongia sp. GTDB lineage: Bacteria > Bacillota > Clostridia > Lachnospirales > Lachnospiraceae > Jutongia. The sequence goes on from JBNMJP010000330.1 coordinate 1,702, forward strand.
ATCTCTTCCTCAATATCCCGTGGTACCGCCAGATCTACAAAAACAACATGATCCCGCAACTGCTCTGCCGGCAGCTTTTCCCGTGTGATCGTTGTATTGGGACTGGCGGTTGCCGAAAAGATATATCTGCATTCCGGCATTTTTTCATAACGCTTCGAATAATCAATCCTCTTTGCCGCCGGAGGTACATCCACAATACCGCTGCGGTACTGACGTATGGTCACGGTCACATCCGCTCCCCGGTCTAACAGAAGCTGAGCCGTCATACGTCCCATCACACCATTTCCGATCACCAGACATTTTTCTCCCTGAAAAACAGCTCCATCCCGTTCCAGTCCCGAAATTGCCGCCAGGGGTGCCGAATGGTTGGAGGATGGCAGTGCAATTTTGGTCTTTACCTCTTTGCCTGCTGTCACCGCCATCCGAAACAGGTTTTCCAATATCTCGTCGGTTCCGAAAAACTGTCTGGAAAAATCTGCCGCTTCCCTCATCTGTGTAAGGA
>JBNMJP010000331.1:0-2196 GCA_050873905.1 Jutongia sp.
ATCGACTGCATGAATGCGGAAGAGATCAGCATAATGAAGGCACATACCTTTTCCGCCACGCCCACACCGGCAGAAGCAATGACGCCCATGGAGTTCACAATAGCCAGAATGATCAGGAAGGACACACTGACCAGCAGATCCTGCAATGCAATCGGAGCCCCCAGTGTTGTCATTTTCCGCAAAGTATAACTATGGATCCGCAGATTCTCCCGTTTCAGCTCAAAGGGAAGGTCTTTCTTACGAATGAAAAAATAAGACACAACCACGCTGACGACCTGTGCAAAAACGGTAGCAATGGCAGCACCTTCCGTCCCCAGTCGCAAAACCGCGCACAGCAGAAGATCTCCTGCAATATTGCAGACACAGGCGATGGCCACCGTCAAAAGCGGTGTCCGGGAATCTCCCAGGCCACGAAAAATGCAACCGATGAGATTATATGCCACGATCACCAACATACCACCACCACAGATCCGTACATAAGCTACCGTTTTATCAAATGCTTCTTCCGGCGCATTCATAATGCCGCTGATCTGGGGTGCGAACGTCACCAGTAACACCGTCATAACCACAGCAATCCCTGCGAACATCAGAATCGCCGTACCGATGGTTCTGCCTCCTTCTTCTCGTTTCCCGCTGCCGATCTGCTGTCCCAGCAAAATAGTGGTGCCCATGGCAAAACTACTGATCAGATTCGTCAGGGTCATCATGATCTGGGAACCCGTAGAGACTGCGGATACATCCGCGGAAGAGGCAAATTTTCCCACGATCAGCAGATCTACCGCACCGTACATCGCCTGTAAAAACAGGGCAAACAGTACCGGCAGAGCAAAAACAATCAGGGGCTGTAAGATTTTTCCTTCCGTAAATGTCGTGTTCTTTTCCATTGTAATACTCTCCTTACGTCTTAATATCAAAAAAGCCGGACAAGAAGCAGATATCTCAATCTGCCATCTTATCCAGCTATTGTTTCATGAACAAATCACCCTCCGATGAACCGTAGTGAGTATACTATACAGTGAGAAAATAGTCAACCCGATTATATCTTATTTTCTCTGGAAATACAAATATCCTCCAGATTCTGCGCACCTTCCGGCCCTATGGGTCTGCCACCTGTGGTAATCCCCCATCCGGCCCGGATACGGATAATGTCGTCGATCTGTCCTTGGGACAGCAGGGTCTTTTTTCCTAAAATGAAATTATTCATCATTAGAATCTTTGCATAATATTCCGTGGTCTCCATGCGGTAATAAGCCTGCATGAGGTTGTCACCCCAGGTCAACGCTCCATGATTTGCCAACAGTACAGCATTGTAATCCCGGCAATAGGGCGCCACCGCTTCCGGCACTTCCTCCGTTCCCGGCAGAGCAAAATGCACTAACGGCACACAGCCTAAGGACAGCACACCTTCCATCAGCACCGGCTCCTCCAGGCGTATTCCGGCACAGGCAAACGCTGTCGCCGTCAGGGGATGGGCATGCACCACGCCCTGTACCTTCGGGTTCTCTTTGAATACCCGGAGGTGCATCTTGATCTCACTGGAGGGCTTATGGGTACCTTCTAACACATTTCCGTCCAGATCCAGCTTCACCAGCATATCCTCTGTCATGAAACCTTTCGAAACTCCCGTTGGTGTCGCCCAGATTTCGTTATCCCCCACCTTGCAGGAAATATTTCCGTCATTCGCTGCCACGAAACCGCCCTGATACATCCTGCGGCCTACCTCCAAGATCATCTGTTTTGCCTGTACATCTGATATATATTCCATAATTTTCTCCTTTGTGTTCTGTTGTTAAATATATTAAGTTTAATATATTACCTTATTACCCTTCTCCTTATCCAGCTGATACAATACTTTATCAATCTGAGAAAATGCGATCTCCGGGCACTTTTCCTGCTGATACTCCAAACAATCTTTTATGTACTTGAGATAGAGGTCTATCAGCATGGGAATCTTCGTCATAGTTTTGGGATAATCCATAGCATAAAGTTCCCGATATGCCCTCTGATCAATAATGGGGAATATCGCCGGGTAATAAAAATGCAACACAGTACTCGCCATCGGAAGCTGCATTCCCTTTGCTTGCAATAATTTTTCTACAACCTTTGCAGTCTTTTCCTTCTCCAATGCCTGTAAAGGGGTTCTGATCTCCTTTAATGAGAAGATAGCATCTATCAGTTCCTCTGTCACCTGCGGCC
>JBNMJP010000332.1:0-2187 GCA_050873905.1 Jutongia sp.
ATTCCTTTAATGTGATCACCACGGTTCTCTACGAAAAAAAGAATCAGATCATTTCCTCTCTGTTTATTGTACTGGTTCTGATGCTTGCAAGCAGTCTTTGTATGTACAGTGTGGAACATAATGCCCAGCCCACGGTCTTTCAGAATGCATTCAGCGGTCTCTGGTGGAGCATGTCCACTCTGCTCACCGTGGGATACGGCGATATTTATCCCATCACACCCCTGGGCAGGATCATGGCGATCGTGATCGCCTATCTGGGCGTCGGAGCCGTTGCGGTCCCCACCGGTATCATCAGTGCCGGTTTCGTAGAACAGTACCAGCGGAAAAGCACGCTGTCCAATTTTCGAAATGCGGATATTAAAGAAATTGCAGAAATATTTGTAGATAAGCAATATGCCGGAAAGACCATCGAAGAAATTGAAGATGATGACCAGGCAACCATTTACCTGATCCTGCGGGATGACCTGTCCATCCTTCCCCAGAAGGATACAGTATTAAAACTCAATGATATTATCGTGGTAAGAAGCACGGAAGAGACGTAAATTTGCGTCAATGATATCAACGTTGTCTGTTATCTCAGCCCCTTCAGATACACCTTCTGCTCCGGTGTGATCCGGTAGCTCTCCACCGCCTTCTGAATGGTTTTGCGGTGCACCCATGGTGACAGCCTGCGCTCCTCCAGATAAGGGATCACCGCATCCCACTGCTTCGCAAGGGCGGTTGCCAGATACCAGGCGATCATCATATTGACATAATACTCCTCAGAGTTCACTCCGGTCACCCACTCCGGATATTCCGGCCGGAAGTCCTCATCCAGATACAATCTCATGAGAACGCCCATTCCGTAACGGATCGTGTAAGTCTCCCCGGAAGCGATCCATCTCCGGATATGCGGGAGCAGCTCCTCCTTATGCTTTTCGAAACATTTCGGAAGTGGGAGATCACAGGTTGCCCAGTTATCAATATACGGCAGAAATTTTTCGATCTGCTCCAGACATGTTTCAAAATCCTTCATTGGAGTGAGCAGCATCATATGAAGATTATTTTCCTCATAATAATAGTGAGGCAGCTCCCTCAGAAAGTCTTCTGCCTCCGGTGTTTTCCCGAGCTCTTTTGCAAACCGGCGCAGCACAGGAGTCCGTATTCCTATGACACGATCCTTCTCAATATTCGGGATCAGTTTGCTGTGAAAATCCCGGTACTTTGTATCCTGTAACTCAAATAATCTTTCCTGTAATGAAGACATAACTCTTCTCCCAATTGTGATCTCCGGCAATACACGTTCCGGTCCATGAAATCTTATTCTTTTCAGTAATACACCTTCTGCCCCGTGAAACCTTATTCTTTCCGGCAATACACTTTCTGGCTCGTGAAGCATTATACTTCCCGTCAATCCATATCACTCTCTGCAAATGCTTTTCATACCTTATATAATAGCCTTTGGCAGATACTGGCGCAGATGCTTCCATGCATTATCGGCGGCCACCGCAAAGGCAAAAGTGACCAGAAAAATCCCAATAGTATAAAGAGGAATTCCGATCCATCCCGGCAGATCTAACGGCTCCATTTCCTCCTTCACAATATCCAGAAAAATAATATGCGACAGATAGATCGTAAAGGAATGTCTGGAGATCATCTTCATTAACGATTTCTGTGCCTCGGTAAAACGAATCCTTCCATGCTCCACGATCCCGGCAAAAACACCCAGAGAACATATGGCGATCAATGGATTGCGGTACTGGAAAAAGATTTCTTCATGACTGCCGGACACCCAGGTTCCCCAACAGGTCAAACCTGCATTAATAATTCCTACAACAAGAACGATGCAAAAACATACCTTGCTGCCCAGACGAAAATCCTTCGAAAAATATCGTATAATATATCCCATCACGAAATAACCCAGATAGCTGGAATTGCCAACCATAGGTATCGGGTATGTAAACTCCATATCCGCCAGTGCGAGCACATAATATAATGTCAGGAAAAAGATCCAGAGCATCACAAAATATTCTGTCAGATGCCGGGACATTTTCTTAAATAAAAGCTGGAAAAACGGAAGCGCAATATACATGCCAATGATCGCATATAAAAACCACAAATGCTTTTTAACCGGATCCTCAAAAAGTGTGGCAAAATCATATCGGTCATCCCAGAATATAATATTCCAGATATAGTACAGTACACTCC
>JBNMJP010000333.1:0-2171 GCA_050873905.1 Jutongia sp.
CATGGATTTTTTGAATAAGCTGAGTGCGAAGGCAGGAGAGACTTTCCAGACGATCAAGGAAAGCGATGCTACAAAGAAAGCAAAAAACTACGCTGAGATTCCGGGACTTTCTCTGCAGGTTGGCAAGCAGGAGAGTATTGTAAAGAAAGCATATCAGGAGATCGGAGAAGCCTATTATCTGGCACATAAGGACGATGTGGACAGCATCTACAGCGGGCAGATGCAGACGATCACAGAAGCACTTGCTAAGATAGAAGAACTGAAAACAGAAATTGAAAATAAAAAGAAGGATCCTTCCGATGCAGCAAAAAACGTTGCAGAGCCGCACGAAGCAGAAGGTGCAGCCGTCGTTCCTTCTACAGTCGTAGAACCGGAAGTGGCAGAAACTTCTGAAGATATATAGAACAAGTTAGATACAATCGTATAATGATCACATATTAAATCACATTTTATTAATGTTGATAGATGTGATTGTCAGTAATTAAAAATGAAAACCAAAACAGCTCCATAGTATATTGGGATGCGATAGCTGCAAATGCGTATTTCTACTTGGCTAAATGCTGGTGATGAATATGGTGCCACGACATGGACGTCGTGGCAGCGGATCTGAGACAGGATGTCGAATATCCGCGTGCCATATGAATGCCAGCATGTGCCTTAGTAGAAAAGCATGCGCAGCGTGCATCAAAATATACTACGGAGCTGTTTTTTAGTTAGTATTCCATATTATTTATTGCATAATCAAATAGTTTCAATCTTAATATTCATGCGCCTTATACTTCGCGATCGCAGCCTGGATACGATCACTCGGATTGAGCAGATCACTGATGGAAGCATCATGATTTAATGTATCGATGATGTAAGCAATGTATTTGCTCATATCGCAGTTGATGTAGTATGGACGCTCTAAAAGATCCGGTGTCTGGTAGACAAGGTTGGTTGTCAGGACACCTGCGATCAGGCCGTCTTCGTAAGCAATATCGAATTTGGAAAGTCCGTTTGTGAAAAGACCGAAAGTAGCACAGATGAATACACGTTTTGCTTTGCGGGCTTTCAGCTCTGCTGCAACTTCCAGAACACTTTCGCCGGAACTGATCATATCATCAATCACGATCACATCTTTGCCTTCCACACTGCTTCCTAAGAATTCATGTGCAACGATCGGATTACGACCGTCCACGATCTGTGTATAATCACGTCTTTTATAGAACATACCCATATCAAGACCAAGTACGTTTGCCATGTAAATAGCACGTCCCATACCACCTTCGTCCGGGCTGATGACCATCATATGGTCAGAATCGATCGTAAGATCCTTTACATGCTTCAGTAAGCCCTTGATAAACTGGTAAGTAGGGGAAACGGTTTCAAAACCGTTCAGTGGAATCGCATTCTGTACACGAGGATCATGCGCATCGAAAGTAATGATATTGTCAACGCCCATGTTAGTAAGCTCCTGCAGAGCCAGTGCACAGTCAAGAGATTCACGTGCTGTTCTCTTATGCTGTCTGCTTTCATATAAAAATGGCATGATAACTGTAATACGACGTGCCTTTCCGCCGACAGCAGCAATGATTCTCTTTAAATCCTGATAATGGTCATCCGGGGACATATGATTTTCATGTCCACAGAGAGAATAAGTCAGGCTGTAGTTAGCAACATCAACAAGCAGATACAGGTCGTTGCCTCGAACAGATTCTAAGATAACGCCCTTTGCTTCACCGGATCCAAAACGCGGTACTTTTGCCTGCAGCAGGTAAGAGCTTCTCTGATATCCTTTGAATGCAAGACTGTCCTTGTGCTCATTTTCTCTTTCTGTACGCCAGTCAACCAGATACTGATCGACTTTCTCGCCAAGCTCCTGACAGCCCTTTAAGGCAATGATCCCGAGCGAACCGACGGGAATGGTTTCCAAGTTTCTCATTTCTTCACGTTTTGCCACGATGAAATATCCTCACTTTCTGCCTGATAATTTTTTCTGAATCCGGATATCGGAACCGGTAAATTTAAAAAGCTCATAATTACTGGTAATGCGTGAAAACAGTCTTTCCGAATAATGCTCACTGAGCTCTTCCAGAGAAATATTGCTGGAAATGATCGTGGATCTTCTGCGCAGATGCCTTTCATTTAAGATCGTGAAAAGCTCGGACGCTACAAATCCGTTGGCAAGC
>JBNMJP010000334.1:0-2166 GCA_050873905.1 Jutongia sp.
ATCCAATATTCCGGAGGTAGGAGCGGAATCAGAATTAATACAAAAAATTCTGAATACAGATTATGTGGAACATGCGGGCATTGATGATTTTGAGTATATTCGAAAAAGTCTGCGGGGGCTGATGAACATTATTTCAGGGGAGGAGCACTGCAAATATGATACGGACTTTACAGATCAGATACTTTCTATGGAACGAAGGGAAGCAGAATTGGAAAATGACGAATTGAAAAATTACAAGGCAAAGGCGGAGTATTATATCCGAAAGCATCAGGACAACATCGTTATTGCAAAGTTGAAATCCAATCAGCCCCTTACCGCTGTGGATCTGGAGAGCCTGGAGAAGATTTTGTGGGATGAAGTAGGGACGAAGGAAGATTATGAGAAGGAATATGGAGATAAGCCGTTGGGGGAGTTTGTCCGGGAGATTGTAGGAATGGATATGAAGGCTGCAAAAGAAGCGTTTTCCATGTTTCTGGATGATGTGAATTTAGACAGCAGACAGATATATTTTGTGAATCAGATCGTGGAATATATCGTGCGAAACGGAGTCATGAAGGATCTGTCTGTATTGCAGGAGTCACCATTCACAGATCAGGGCAGTGTGGTTGAGATTTTCCAGGATCTGAATGTGTGGGGAAACATCCGGTCTGTCATTGATCAGATCAATGCAAATGCGGCAATATCATAATTAAGGAGTCAATATGAACAACACCTACAAATTTTACCAAAACAAACAATGTGAATACTTCCCCTGTCACGACGTTGCAGACTCATCTTCCTTCAACTGTCTGTTCTGCTACTGCCCATTATATTTGAAGGAAGACTGTCTGGGGCATCCGGATTATATCCTGAATGCAAAAGGCCAGCGGATCAAGGATTGCAGCGGCTGCACGGTGGTACACCGTCCGGAAATGTATGAAAAGGTATTGGAGCAGCTGGGACAGCAGGATCAGGAAATTTCTATCAACATATGGAATCTGAGGGAGCAGATATGGGACAGAATGGCGCAGATTGCATCCTGGGAGCAGATGGAGCCGGAGATGTATCGGCAGCACCGGGCAGCGGCGATCAGCAGCATTACAAATATTCTGGAAAAGCATAAGTATCTGTATCGCCTGAATGTATTGACACAGCCCTTTGATAAGGAGTGTGTCCGGGAAGACCGCTTTGTGTTTGGCAGGCAGGAGGTATTCTGCAACGTGCTGGAACGCATTGAGCGCAGTCAGATTGAGATAGGCTATGTATATGCCTTTCATGCACCGTTATTTAAAATGGAGGAGACGGATTCGCTGCTGACACAGTATTATCTGGAGATTTTTCAGATTGCCTGTATGGATGTGGTGAGGGAATGGGTGCAGGGATATCTGGAGAGAAAGCATAGCGTTATGAGCAGACATTACTGCAGCCCGTCCTTTGGTCCGGGATTTTATGGGATGGAGCTTGCGGCAGTGCCAAAGCTCTTAGGACTGATGGGTACCGAAAAGCTTGGAATCCGCTGGAAGGATGAGAAGATGGATCCCTTGATGAGCATTGTGGGAATCTATCTGGTCAGCAGAGCGGATATTCTGTCGGATTGCGGGGACTGCGTCAGTTGTATCGGAGGAAGTGAGGGCTGCCGGTTCTGTGCCAATTATCAGAAAAAGCGTTAAGAGTTGCCAAAGTAATCCCATTCATGATAAAATATTCATTTGGACATATAAAATGTAAAGAGATAAATGCTCAGAGATAAGTTCGTGAGCTGAGTAGAAAGGAATGAAAGTTTATTATGAATGAAAATCAGAATGCTGCCCCTGTTGCAGAAAATAAAATGGGGACAATGCCAATCGGAAAATTGGTTTTTAATATGTCACTGCCCATGATGGTTTCTATGCTGGTACAGGCACTGTACAATATTGTGGACAGTATCTTTGTGGCAAAGCTTTCGGAAAATGCACTGACAGCCGTTTCTCTGGCGTTCCCGCTCCAGACGCTTCTGATCGCTGTGGGAGCCGGTACCGGTGTTGGTATGAATGCTCTGGTCTCCAGATCTTTAGGCGAGAAGAACCAGAAACGTGCCAACCGGATCGCGACCAATGGTGCATTTATTTATGTGCTGAGTTATATTTTATTCCTGATCCTTGGATTTACCGTGGTGAGACCGTTTTATGCCAGTCAGACAGGCAGTGC
>JBNMJP010000335.1:0-2159 GCA_050873905.1 Jutongia sp.
AAAATCTTGTATGTTTCTAAAATTCCTTATATTTACCCAAAAACTGCTAGCTTTTATAATGAATTTATCAAATCAATACAGCAGAAATGAAGCTGCTGCATGAAAAAGAATGAGGAGGAATTCGTTATGAGAGCGAAAAAATTATGTGCGTTATTGCTGACAACAGCAATGATTTCATCTGTATTTGCCGGGTGTGGCAAGACATCTTCAACAACAGACAAGGCTGGTTCTGATGCCAGCAGTGCCAAGACAGAGACAAAGGATGTGAAACTGACGGTGTGGGGACCGCAGGAGGATCAGGCAAAGATAAAGGGATATGATGACGGTATCCTTAAGGCAATGTGTGATTCCTTTAATGAGCAGCATCCGGAGTGGAATATCACATTTGAGTATGGTGTATGCTCCGAGGGAGATGCCAAGGATGTGGTAACGAAGGATGTGGATGCGGCAGCAGATGTTTATATGTATGCAAACGATCAGATCCCGGTTCTGGTTGAAGCAGGAGCTCTTTCTAAGCTGGGTGGATCTACCGTAGATGAGATCAAAGAGAATAACGAAAAAGCAATGATCGATTCTGTTACATATGATGGCAGTGTATACGGAGTTCCGTACACATCAAACACATGGTTTATGTACTATGATAAGAGTAAATTCAGTGCAGACGAAGTAACATCTCTGGATAAGATGATGTCAAAGGATCTGGGCAAGGGAGTTACAAACTTTGCATTCCCACTGGATAACAGCTGGTATATTGAAGCATTCTACTACGCAGCAGGCGGTTCTCTCTTTGGTGACGGAACAGACGCATCTGCAGGCTGTGACTGGGATAGTGAGGCCGGCGTAGCAGCAACAAAATATATGGTAAATCTTGCAAAGAATAAGAAATTCTCCTGTGAGAAGGACGGAAGCAGTATTGCCAAATTTAAGGACGGTAAGCTGGGTGCATATTGCAGCGGTTCCTGGGATGCAAAGGCGATCAAGGAAGCTCTTGGAAAGAATTTTGCAGCAGCACAGCTTCCTACTGCAACCATTAACGGACAGGAAGGTCAGATGAAGTCCTTTGCCGGAAGCAAGGCAGTTGGCGTAAATCCGAAATGCGAGGATCAGGAGGTTGCTGTAGCACTTGCCCGTTATCTTGCAGGGGAGGAGTGCCAGAAGATCCGCTTTGAGTCAAGAGGAATCGCACCGATCAACAAAACACTTGCTGCAGATGAAGCAGTAATGAAGGATACCGTAATTAAGGCACAGGCAGACGAAATTGCAAATGCAGCAGCTGTACAGCCGCTTCTTTCTGAGATGGGCAGCTACTGGACACCGGCTGAGACGATGGGTAAAGAGATCGTACAGGGTGATGTTACAGAGGCAAATGCTGAGAAGAAGACAAAGGAAATGGTTAAGGGTATTCTGAGCAACGGACTGTAAAAACTTGGAAACTGTCCGGAAAGGCAGAATAAATCAGTAAGGTAAAAGGAGAAATGTCCTATGGCAAATAAGGTGGAGCATGCAAAGGTCATTTCCGTGAGTAATGCACTGAGGCACGGGGATATATTTACCCGCCTCAGTGCGGTTATCATGGGGGCCGGCAATATTTGCAGAAAGCAGATCGTGAAAGGTCTGTTGTATCTGGCAGTAGAAATTCTGTTTATTGCCTTTATGGTCATGAGTGGCTTCGGACTGCTTGGTGGTCTGACAACGCTGGGAACCAATGAGGGCGGGGAAGTATTTAATGAAGCGAAGCAGGTGTATGAGTATACTGCCGGTGACAATTCCATGTTGATCCTGCTTTATGGAATTCTGGCGGTCTTTGCGATCATCGCATTTGTATTTGCCTGGAGATCTTCTCTGAAATCTGCTTATCAGGCACAGGTTTTGAAGGAGGCAGGAAAGCCGCTTCCAAGTTTTGCCGAGGATGTGGCGTCGCTGTTTGATCAGAACCTGCATAAAACCCTGTTGACAGGGCCGATTATATGTATATTTGCATTTACGATCCTGCCTCTTGTTTTTATGGCAGCGATCGCATTTACCAACTATGACAGAAATCATCAGCCGCCGGGGAAGCTGTTTGACTGGGTAGGACTGGCAAACTTTGGAAAGCTTTTGGACAGCTCCAGCGGACTTGGCACGGCATTCTGGCATGTGCTTGGCTGGACGATCGTCTG
>JBNMJP010000336.1:0-2151 GCA_050873905.1 Jutongia sp.
GACATTAAACCTGCGTACCGTAACCGTCCGTGACAGGATTGATGACGGGGATGGAAAATACCATTATGAAGTCAATAAAAAGGAAACCATGCTGGCAAGGGAAAAGCAGAATCAGATGAAGGAAGCATTTAAGGCATGGATATTTAAGGAACAGGAGCGCAGACAGAAGTATGTGGATTATTACAACAATACATTCAACTGTATCCGCCTTAGAAGTTATGATGGTTCTTTTCTGAAATTCCCCGGCATGAACCCGGAAATAAAACTGCGTGAGCATCAGAAAAATGCAGTTGCCCGTATCCTGCTTGGCGGGAATACCCTGCTTGCCCATGTAGTAGGGGCTGGGAAAACTTATACCATGATGGCAGCGTGTATGGAGCAGAAGCGGTTAGGGCTTGCAAACAAGAATGTCATCGTTGTTCCAAAATCCCTGATCGGACAGACAGCGGGAGAATTTATGCGGCTTTATCCGTCTGCCAATATCCTTGTTGCAACAGAGAGGGATTTTGAAAAAAGCAGACGAAAGCAGTTTGTATCAAGGATTGCCACAGGCGATTATGACTGTATCATCATGTCCCATTCGCAATTTGAAAAGATACCGATTTCGAGGGAACGCAAAGAAAGAATGTTAAAAGAACAGATGCAGGAACTTTCTAATGCCATTGAGGAGATTAAGGCACAAAAGGGGGAGCGATGGACAGTCAAGCAGATTGAAGCACAGAAAAAGAAACTGGAAGAACAGTTAAAAGCATTATCCGATGAATCACGCAAAGATGACCTTATCTGTTTTGAGGAACTTGGGATTGACTCAATCATGGTGGATGAAGCACATCATTTTAAGAACCTCGCAACATTTTCTAAAATGAATAATGTGTCTGGCATTTCAAGCTCCGGTTCACAGAAAGCGACGGATATGCAGTTAAAATGCCAGTATCTTACAGAGATAAACGATGGGCGTGGCATTGTATTTGCGACGGGAACGCCTGTCAGCAATACGATGTGTGAGCTTTATGTTATGCAGCTTTATCTCCAGAAAAGAGCATTGGAGCGTATGGGCATCAACCATTTTGATGCATGGGCAACCAACTTCGGGGAAGTGACAACAGCACTGGAACTGACCGTAGAGGGAAGTGGTTTCCGCTTTAAGAGCAGATTTAATAAATTTACGAATCTGCCGGAACTTATGACTACTTTCCGGGAAGTTGCGGATGTGCAGACATCGGATATGTTAAAGCTGCCCGTGCCAGGACTAAAGGGTGGAAACTATATCATTGTGGACAGCGAACCAGACTGGTATGTCAAGCAGGTAATGGAGGATTTCGTTGTCCGGGCAGAAGCAATCCGCAATGGGGGAGTCGATCCGTCGGAGGATAATTTCCTTAAAATCACAAATGAGGCGAGACTGCTTGGGACAGATGCAAGACTTCTTGCTCCCGATGCACCGAACAATCCTGACAGCAAATTAAATAAGGTAGTCGAAAATGTGGCAGCCGAATATTTCCAGAACAATGTGGATGGGAAAATCGGCTGCCAGCTTGTTTTTTCGGACATTGGCACACCGAAAGCCACATGGAGTACGGACTGGGAGGAACTCTTTAAACAGGGGGAACGTAACTTTGATGTGTATAACTATATCAAGACCGAACTTGTAAAAAGGGGGATTCCGGCAGAGGAGATTGCCTTTGTGCATGATGCGAAAAGTGATGCTCAGAGAGAAAAGCTGTTTAAGGAAATGCGTACAGGTAAGAAAAAAATCATGATTGGTTCCACCGACCAGTGCGGAACCGGTGTCAATGTGCAGAAACACCTAGTAGCGATGCACCATGTCGATTGCCCCTGGAAACCTTCAAGCATTGAGCAGAGGGAAGGTCGTGGCATGAGGCAGGGAAATGAAAACGAAGAAATTGCAATATACCGCTATGTAACGAAAGGTACATTTGACGCTTATTCATGGGTGCGACGTGAAGTCGCTTAATTTAACTGTTTGGCGGACTATCCGACCAAACCAGCCATTCCGTTGGCTGAAGCCGTCACCATTGGCTATGTCAGTAATGACATTGTTCAAAAGCTGGTGATTAAACGTAACCCTACTTGGAGATTTAAACCGTGAGGTTAAAATCGAAACTGCTAGCTACAAAGTGGTTAGGGTGC
>JBNMJP010000337.1:0-2147 GCA_050873905.1 Jutongia sp.
CTCTGATAGACAGTTCGTACATCGCATTCTTCCTCCTGCCTCTCCCTGCCCTTGGAATACAGGCTGAATGAGGCATAAGGGTTTAGCATCTTTAGTTCTCTCTGTTCCATGCTTTCCCTGATATTCATAAGCGATACCTCCACAAGCTGACAAAATACCTCTTATTAATTATATTCTACATAAAATTTCAAATTCCTCTTTTTTTCAAAAAAAATTTGAAATTTTTTATATTTTTTTCAAAAAGTTGTTGACATTGTCTTTTACATCTGGTATAGTATCACTTGTCGCGAGGGAAAGCAAAAAGAATCCCAAAGAAATGCGATATGCGGAAGTGTCGGAACTGGCAGACGAGCAAGACTAAGGATCTTGTGAGCATTGCGCTCGTGTGGGTTCAAGTCCCATCTTCCGCATTAAAGAATGAGGAACTATGAGGAGTCATGGTGCCTTATTTTTTTGCGTTTTTTATATAATAGCTATATCACCTTGACACTGATTTTTAATAAATCCCGGCATACAGATTAAAAACCCTGGCGAACGAGCTTCTCACTGATCTCTTAGCACATCTGTCAGCAGTCTTTACATAATATCCTCTATAAATAAATACAAATAAAATAATGACCAGTTATATCATCCTATGATATAGCCGGTCATTTGCTTTATCTTTTCATACTCAACGCAGTTCTGCAATTCTGCTGACTGCCACATAAATTTCCTGTATTTTATACCAGGTCGGATAATCAACGATTCCTGTCTGTCCCAGTCCGAAAATCCCCTGAAAAACTCTGACAGAATTTTTCGTCGCATCTCCGTATATTCCATCCACAGTCACAGTCGGCACTGCAGGATATGCCCCGGCGATCGTATTTAGCTGTTCCTGAATCTGGCTTACTTTACTTCCCGTCGCACCAATGTTAAGGTCATATCCCGGCCATGATGCCGGAATTCCTGATACTGCTTCCGCCACATTGATATACATATCATTTCCATAAAAAGCCCGAAGGATTTCAATTGCAGAATATCCCTGATCTCCCAATGTTTTACTGCCCCACTGAGTCATCCATCCCCTATTTCTACAATGCACCTGCTTTCCATCACAGTACTGTGTCAGAATCGGCTGACGTACATTCGGTCTGGAAAGATAATTTTCAAACAGTTCATCCACAATACGATCGATACTGTCAAAAATATTTCTGCCGTAGATCCATTTATGGTCATATGCAGTGGAAGAAGTTATAGTAAAGTCGTATCCTTTATTTCTGTACCACTCAGTATAAACCCTGTTTAACGTAAACGACATAATCGCCAGGACATTTGCCCGAATCGTATCATCCGGCCAGGTGGCATAGATTTCACTGCTGGCTACATTTTTGATATAATCTCTGTAACGTACATAATAATTCTCAGCTGAAGAATCGCTGACCGGGCCATCATGTACTACGATATATTCCGGAACAACAACCTTGCTCAGCACGATTTCTCCAGTTTCATTTACTGGTTTAATTTCAGATTCCTCAATTTTCGGCGGATATTCATAAAACAATGTGTGTGGCGGAATCACCACCCGCTGGTAGCTTTCTCCCGGTTCCATAGCATTTAAAGTCGCAGGCTGCCTGGACAAAACATCCGGCAAAACCTCACTGCCCGCTACTTCTTTCGGTTCAAAACCTTCCGCATCGATCTGCACCGTATATTCTGCGTAAGGCTGTACTTCCACCGGCTCCATACTGTATTCCAGCAGTGGTGTTTTTAATTCAAGAGCCGGTGTCCGGCCAGAGGAATCCGTCACCACTTCTTCAATAACATTGTCCGGCGCGCCTGTATAAGAAATCCTGACTCGTGCGTTTTCTATAGGACGATTGTTCAACTGATCCAACACCGTCACCTGATAACGACCCGTATCCACATTTTCCTGCTGCATATGCATTTTTCTATTAAAAAAAGTCATACAAACTTCCCCAATGCATTGCTTTCTTAATAGAATATTCACCGCAACCATATGTGTTACTAACAACTATAAAGATAATCCATAATCCCAGTTCCAAAACCAGTCATAAAAGAAGCCCTGATGAGATTGTTTATCTCACCAGAGCTACTTCACATCTTTATTAATTTGTTCTATCTTTTCGGCTTAATCTGCCCCCCCAGCC
>JBNMJP010000338.1:0-2147 GCA_050873905.1 Jutongia sp.
GTCTATATACTCAACAACTTTATTGCCGAGCATATCAGGTGTCACATATCTGTTTCCAAGCCCCGCTATCATTATTTTTCTGTTCTTACTTCTTTTTTCAACTATAATGCTTTCCACAACTCCAGCCAAAACTTTCTCAAGTCCTGTCTCGTCACTTTTTTCCCACTCTCTGTCCGAAAATTCAATAGTAATATATTTTCCTATCGGCTTTCCCATTGCTTTCATACCATGCTCATCCTTAATTTCAACCTCCGTCATAGAAATTCCTGAAATGCCGGTATCTCTCTTTTTTATCTCTACTCCCGAAATCTCTACATTATCATCCGGAAAACTCTCCCTGATCCGGGGCAATGCTTTCAGGAGATAATGCAGGCCTTTCAGCGGATAATCCCCCTGGCTCACAAAAATGGAATGCGGCTCGCAGTCTTCCGGGTTCCATGCTCCTTCATAAAAGATGCCGCGCAGTGTTTCGTTCATGGTGTAATACTGCGCCTCCGGATTCCAGCCGGTGGTCACTGCCCTGTCCCATGCGGTTCTGCCGGTAATATTTCCCGCAAGGCTGACGGCTTCTTGCTCCATCTCGCCTCTGCGGGCGAATTTTTCCTGTTGGCTGCACAGGGTATCCCGTTTCACCAAATCCCGGAATGTCACCTTACGGATCTCCCGCTCCGGCATATCCGCAAAATATGCCTCTGCGCACAGTGTACAGATGCCCTGTATCCCCAGCAGGATTCTCTCTTTGTGAGGATATGCACGGCAGATTGCCAGAGTATGTGGATATTCTGTTCCGAAGCAGTGTATCACATCCGGTTCGAAATCCTCTGTGATCTTCCGGAATTCCGGTTCCAGTGCCGGCGGATACCGGTCGGGGTGTGCAGTGTCTTCGTGGAATGGGTAACACGTGATATTTATGTTTGTTCTTTCTGTGTCATGAAACGGCGCTATCGTTGTCGTATGAGCATCCGCAATGTTCCGCGGCACTTCCACGCAGAATTTCGGTGGCACTTCCGCACCATCCACGGGCGCAGGAAATGCTACTGCAAGTTCCATACTGCCGTCATTTTCCTCCGCCACCCGGGTCAGCAGTCCCGACAGCCAGCCTTCCTTGTTGGAAGCTTCTCTATGCAGTGCTTCGGCGATCGCCGGAAGCATGATATTGCAGACCCACAGTACTTTCATGCCGTTTCCTTTCCGTTTAGTGTTCGTAAATCAAATCGTGTTTTAATCAAAAATCCAGTTCAAATAGGGAAGCAGCCGTATCTCTACATCATACATTCCCCGCAGCAGCATGGCGAAATACGCCAGATACGCAGCAACGACTCCGACAATACACAGATTCCGAAGCCACCCCTTTTTTGCATCTTTCAGCACTCCCGGGATCAGGAATATCTGTGACTGGATCAGGTAGTATGCCACCCGGGATACTTCCGGGATGAAGGATCCGCAGGCATAGAGCACCAGTCCGGCCAGATTCAGATAGAAATAATAGTGGTTTCTCCGGTTGTCCCGGATACTGTCTTTCCAATAGATCAGGCACAGTACCAGTATGGCAAGGCACTTTGCGATATTGACATAGGACAGCTGTCCGTTGTCGAACATGGAATCCTTATAATACGGGTAAAACCGGAAAATAATACTCCGGTAGATATCCTGTCCGAAGATCAGAGACAGTACCAATGCACCGCCCAGTATATAATGCCATTTTTTCAACTGTATCCGTGATAACAGATCTACTACAATATACGCCGGGATGACCAGCAGCACGGATTTATGAATCGTGCAGCCCAGGGCTATCCAGAGAATGAATTTCCCATATTCTCCCCGCAGCACATACTTCTGCGCATACATAGCCAGCGCCAGCGCAAAATAGTAACGTACCGAGTTCATACTATTAAAGTAAAAGCCCTGTGTCAATAGCAGAAACAGGGAAAATACATACCAGTCCGCCTGATCATGCAGGGATTTCAGAAAAAAGAAGACCGTGACCAGCGAAAAGAATCCAAAGATCGGCAGATATGATCCTTCCCCGAAGATCAGATGGAAGAATTTCACCAGATACACGAAGCCTCTTTCGTAGGAGACATGTCTTCCCTGGTCGATCAGCTGGAAATTCAGCCAGTAGACCCAGTAATCTCCCCCCACGGCGA
>JBNMJP010000339.1:0-2142 GCA_050873905.1 Jutongia sp.
CCACCCGCTGAAGTGTGTTTATTGTATCACGCCCTATGTACGCGAGTTTTTCCTATTTTGCATTTTGTTTTGTACAAAGTGATTCTTAAGTTCGCTAAACCATCGGCGAATACACACATACACCAACAGGAAAATTGTTATCTATATAACTTTTCATAAACAATTGACATTATGGCATATATGCCATACTATAAGAGAAGCTTACATAACAAAATTTAAACTGATTGCATACGAAAAGGAAATTCTGATCGCAAAGAATCGAAGAAAAGATTTTATAGAAAGATGGATGAACGATGAGAACATTTGATGATATGCTTTCTAAACAATTGCAAGATAAAGAACTTAAAAAAGAATATGATGCCATACAGCCGGAAATGAACGTCATAAGAGCTATAGTAGATGCACGTGCTTCCCTGAATATGACACAGAAAGAATTGGCTGAGCGTACAGGAATTAATCAGGCCGATATCAGTAAACTTGAAAACGGAACAAGAAATCCCTCTGTCAATTTACTGAAAAGATTAGCAGAGGGAATGGGAATGGTTCTTAAAATTGAGTTTGTTCCGAAACAAAAAATGTGAGTGATAAGCTGTTCTTATCGTATTCATTCATCAACTTCCCCTCTACGGCAGCTGTCCCGCAAAGGCTTCCTTCGTTGCCTTCGGCAATTTCCCTGCAAAGGATTTTTGATTCGAAGAACCTTTTTTCGAAGAGGCTGACTTTTTCCTGTCTGATGCAACTGAGCTTGAAGCAGCCGGCTTTGCTGTGGCAGCTACGCCAGCCTTCTGAGCTTTGACCGGCTTTCCTGATGCCCCGGCTTTCTCCGGTGTTTTTCTTCCGGAGGGTTGTTTCGTTGCCGGAACCGCATCGGATGGAGTTGGGGTTGACAACGGTGTGGCCTCCGGCGTTACTGTAACGGCAGCGGTGTCGATTATGTTTGCCCCTGTTGTCCCGTCTTTTGCATGATTATGATTTGTCCGTTTCATTATCCCACTCCCATATATTCCCGTTCCAATTACCAGCAGGAGCAATATTCCCACCAGACTCCACCGGGTCATATGTAAGCTTTTTCCTTTGCTTTTTTGCAGTTCTCCATTGATAATGTCCACATTTCGGTACAGATCTTTACAAAGCATATCTACATCTGCATATCGTTTCTGAATGTCCACCGCCATTCCCTTTTCAATCGCATTTTTTGCTGAATCCGGCAGATCAATGTCCCGATATTTGGACAGTGGCACAACCCGGTCATGAAGGATCCGGCGAACAGATTCTTCCGGGCTGACCCCGGTCAGCATAAAATACATCGTGGTACAGATACCGTAAACATCTGTATGCGGGCCCTTTTCTGTATGGGGTGCGTATTGTTCTCCGGCAGAATAGCCACTTTTGTAGTATATTGTCATGGTCTTTTCATCATCTGCACTCAAAAAACGGGCGGTACCAAAATCAATCAGAACCAGTCGGCCATCTTCCCGCAGGATCAGATTATCCGGTGCGATATCCCGGTGCAAAAGCTTTTCCCGATGAATAACAGACAGGCAGTCCAGTACCGGCTTCATAAGCCGCAGCACCACCAGAGGCTCCATCCTGCCATCTCTTTCTACAAGCTGCTTTACCGTCTCGCCCTCGACATATTCCATCACCATATAGCCGGTTTCATTTTCATAGAAAAAGTCCTTAACAGATACGATACTGTCAAGTGCGCCAAATCTTGCAAGAGTTCGGGCCTCTTTAATAAACTTTTCCAGCTCTGTCTGAAATATTTCTGCAGAGGATCCCGCATATATCTGAAGAGCAGTCTTTTCCGGCATACGCATTGCATAACGGCGCGGAAAATATTCCTTGATGGAGACCTTTGTCTCAAGCACCGGATCATAGCCCAGATAAACAATTCCCATGCCGCCCTCTGCGATCACATTCTGTATCCGGTATCGGCCGTGCAGAACTGTTTCCCGCGGCAGCCAATATCCTTCATAGACGGCAGGCATCTCTGTATCGTTATTCATACGCTTCTCCTTCGTTCCATTGTTGTTCCCGGGAAATTGCATTTTGGCAAATCGTTTTATGCTCTGATAAATATTACTCCCAGCCCTGATATTCCAGTATAATATCATATAATGAGAGCATTCCTGTCTCCCC
>JBNMJP010000340.1:0-2140 GCA_050873905.1 Jutongia sp.
CCACTGCCCAGATATTCCTGCAGTGTTTTCAGATAACGGAGCAGATCCCGTATTCTCCATACGGCAAGGGAGCTGATCAGAAGACACGCCGTCAAAATGATAAGCATACTAAACTCCGCTTTATCCTTTTTCAGAGGAATGGCAAGCAAAACGGACATAACGCCGATCATCACCACCTTTTCCATATCCCGCCTCCTATTCTTTTCTGCCGTACCACAACATTACAGGGAAAACAATTCCTGTATGGAACGAAACAGCTCCAATATATAAGGGATCACCCAGAGAAGCACCAGGATCAACCCCGATAAACTTACCAGAAATGCCTGTTCCTCCCTCCCTGCATGCTTTAGGATCTGTCCCATCACGGAAACAAGAATCCCCACTGCTGCGATCCGAAAAATCAAGTTTATGCTCATGCCTTCCCGCCTTTCCCGTCTTATAACAGTAATATAACCATAAAGATTCCTCCGGTAACTCCTGTCAGCCGGTACACCCTCGCCTGGGCTTTGTATTCTTCCTCGGCCTCAAGGACCCTCCTTTGGAGACGTTCCCGGAGGATCTGCAGAGTCTGCAGCTGTGTCTTACGTTCCAGCGTCCCCAGCTGCATTCCCACCTCCTGCCAGAGTTCCACATCCTCCTTGTCCACCCCATCGGCAAGACCGCACCCGTTAATTGCTTCTTTCCACAGTTCATATAAGGTCTCCTGTTCCATCCCGTCAAACTGCCGGCACAGCTCCTCAAAAAAACTTCTGAAATAGCACATCTTTCCTGCCAGGATCAGAAAGAGTTCTGCCACATCCACCGCCGCATATTCAATCTCCCCATATAGGAAAATCAGGATCTGTTCCATTTCCCGAAGCATTTCAATACGCCTCCGCCTCTTTGCCGTCAGCCATATTCCACAACCGCAGCATCCCGCAAGTGCCATGAAGCTTCCTGCGATCTTTAACAGGATCTGCAGCATACTCATTGCTCCGCCCCCCTCTCTTCTGTCACCGTTGGATATGCCAGGTACGTTCCTCTTTCGTCAAAAATAGCTTCCACCCTTCCGATTTCCTGAGAAGAAAGCAGCACATATCTCTGAAATACTCTTTCCCGGACAAGTGCCCCAAGGATCGGTTTCTTTCGAATCTCCTCCATACTGCGTCCGTGAACCGTTGCCAAGATCCGCACCCCACAGTTCATAACATATTCCAGTGCTTCCACATCCTCCCGGAATCCAATCTCATCCACTGCGATCACCTTCGGAGACATGGAACGGACTAACATCATCATTCCTTCTTTTCTGGGACAGCAGTCCAGAATATCCGTCCGATATCCCAGATCATTCTGTGGTTTTCCCTGATAACATGCTCCCAGTTCGGACCGTTCATCCACGACCCCTACATTAATTCCCCGGCGTCCGTTCCCTCCATTGGACAACTGCCGGATCAGATCCCGCAATAATGTAGTTTTGCCACACCGGGGCGGCGAAATGATCAATGTATGATAAATACTGTCCCCGTCCACCAGATACGGCAGAACTTTATCCCCACAGCCAATCACCTGATGCGCCAGACGGATATTGATAAATGATATGTAACGCAAATTTTTTACCTGCTCCTTCTCCAATACAATTTTTCCCGCCACCCCGACACGATGGCCTCCCTGGATCGTAATAAACCCCTGTTTTAACTCCTCCTCAAATGCGTACATGGAATAATTGCTGATCCTCTCCATAGTTTCTTTCACATCCTGTCTGGAAATGATCAGTGGATTTTCTATTCCCCGGCACAACGTTCCGTTTTTTGCCACACAATACTCCTGCCCCTGATACACAAGCATCAGTGGTGCCTCTGCCCGAATACGGATTTCCTGGAGAAGTTTAAAATCAATATCAAGTTTTTCCAGATATTTCCGTGGCTCTCTGGCAATCACCCGAAGCACTTCATTCTTCTGTCCCATCACTTCACCCCCATTCTTTTTCAATATATGTATGGGACAGGCAGATATTCCAAAATATTCACGAAATGTTCCCAAAACTTTCATTGCAAATCCTGTCAAAGTGTAATAAAATAAAAGCATGTGAGGTGAAAAAAAACCTCAACAAGGAACATTGTCCAAAGACAATGTTATTCACGAAAATTTATGAGAAGAAAGG
>JBNMJP010000341.1:0-2127 GCA_050873905.1 Jutongia sp.
GGATTTCTGGCTTATGGGTGAGGTGATCCATGGGGATTACAGCAGATGGGTCAACGATGAAACACTTCATTGTGTGACGAATTATGAGCTTCACAAGGGTCTTTATTCCGGACATAACGATCACAATTATTTTGAGATCGCCCATACGATCCGCCGGTTAAATGATATCTGCAGAGGTGGACGTCTATACACATTTGCGGACAATCATGATGTGGAAAGAATTTATACCAAGCTGAATCAGAAAGAGCACTTAAAGCTTGTAACATTACTTGTATATACCTTATATGGCATTCCTTCCGTATACTATGGATCGGAGTTTGGGATTGAAGGAAAGAAGGAGCAGGGCTCTGACTGGAATCTTCGTCCGCACCTGGACCTGTCCGATTTTGCGGACGCGGTAAAGACCAATCCGGTGACGGCTCTCTGTGCAAAACTGGGTGCCATGAAAAAGGAATATAAGGAGCTCACTTATGGAGAATATAAAGAGCTTCATCTGACGAACCGCCAGTTTGCTTATGGCAGGGTGTTGGACGGCAACTGCATGGTGACGGCATTAAACTGTGATGATGCACCGGCGGCTATGGAGTTTGGTGTACCGGCAGATGGAAATGTGACGGATCTGCTGGGTTGCAGTGAAAATGTCCGCTTTGAAAACGGAAGATTATGTGTCACACTTCCCGCAAACACAGGAACTGTCCTATATATTGGACAGGCAAAAGCAGAAGAGCCGGAGGATACGGCATGGAATAAGCAGCCGGTGGCTGAGGTGAAGGCTTCGGAGGTGCCGCAGTCAGCAGAGCATCCGGAGACTGCAGAAACAGTATCTGCAGAGGAAAAGGAACAGCCTGTGGAAGCAGCACAGAATATTTCAGATGTGGGAGCAGCCGAAATATCAGAGCAGGAAATTTCACAGGATCCGGCAGAGACAGCAGTGGACGAAACTGAGGCAGAGACGGATGATGAGAAACAGACAGCTCCGGATGAGTCCCGAAAATCGGACAGTGCAAAGCCACGGATCACCGGCATTATACTGATGACCGAGGATATGGGCAGAATGATTGATTTTTACCGCAATGCATTGGAATTTAGTCTGGAGATGCAGGGCAGCAGAGCTTATTTTGAAAAGGACGGGATTGTTCTGACCATGGTGGGCCGCAGGGATTACGAGAGACTTACCTGCCGCGGATATGGATACGGTGGAGGAGTTACCAATCATTTCCATCTCCGGATCACCGTGAACGATGTGAATGAAATGTATCAGAAATGTCTCGGATGTGGAGCACAGCATGTGACAGCGCCCGGCAGCAATGAGTGGGGTGAATATACATCCTGTGTGGCTGATCCGGATGGCAATATTATTGAGCTGACAAAGGAGAACGATCGTGGCTAGAAGAGATAAAGTAAATTATTATCTGGATCTTGCAGATGTGGTGTCAAAGCGGGGCACCTGCCTGCGGAGACATTACGGTGCTGTTATCGTAAAAAATGATGAGGTGATCTCCACCGGATATGTGGGAGCTCCCAGAGGCCGTAAAAACTGCAGTGATCTTGGAAGGTGCATCCGGCAGGAAATGGAGATTCCCCGGGGAGAACGGTATGAGCTCTGCCGCAGTGTTCATGCGGAGGCCAATGCCATTATCAGTGCAGAACGGGAAAAGATGATCGGAAGCACCCTTTATCTGTCCGGCAGGGAAGTGGCAACGGGTCGTTATGTGAAAAACTCCAACAGCTGTTCCATGTGTAAAAAGATGATCATCAATGCAGGCATTGAAAAAGTCGTGATCCGTGATACGGAGGATGATTACCGGGAGATTCTGGTACAGGAATGGATCGATCACGATGATTCGCTGGAGGGAGTCCGAGGATACTAGTATAAATTAAAAAAGCCATAACTGAAACGATACGTCTGCAAATGCAGGATATATCATTTCTGTTATGGCTTTTTGTATGCACTTTTTATATCAAAGCTTTATTTCTGTTGTGCTAATTTAAATAAAATACAGCAGCTCCATGCTTTTTCAGAGACACATTGATGGTTTCTGCAATTTCGGATGTCTGTCCGCTCCATAGCTCGGTGGAGTGTACCGGATGGTAGATCTCCAGATCCTGCAATGGGATACGGATGGA
>JBNMJP010000342.1:0-2117 GCA_050873905.1 Jutongia sp.
AGCCAATACGTTTCATGAAACTCTCCTTCGTAAATTGATCGAACATTGTCGAATATTTTATAATCTAAAGTACCACATATGAGGATAACATACCCGGAAGAAAAAATACAGTGAAAAAATAAGAAACTCAAATTTCCGTCCCGGAAAATAAGATGTGCCGAAAAAGGAATGCGGCTTTTCATTCCCGGAAAGAAATGATATAGTTTTATATATCAGGGGGTGACAGGAAAATGACACAGACAGAGGTGAATTTGATCATCAACAGCCTGATCGACAGGCATATTACCATTTCTACCATGGAGAGCTGCACGTCGGGCATGATCGCATCCATGATCACAGATACCTCCGGGGCATCGGCTGTTTTTCCGGGAGGCTTTGTGACATATCTGAATGAGACAAAGGTTCTGATCGGCGTGGACCCGGAGGTGATCGAAACATACGGTGTATATTCGAGGGAGTGTGCTGTGGCAATGGCACAGACTGCCTGCAAAAAACTGGATACCGATATCGGCATTGGCATTACGGGAACCACGGGCAATCTGGATCCCAATAATGCGGACAGCGTGCAGGGGCAGGCATTTTTCAGTATTGTTTGGAAGGAAAATGTGTCTGTTGATGAGATCAATGTCGATGTGACCGGGAAGAGCCGTCATGAGATCAAGCAGCTATATGCAGACCGCGTATTTGAGAAGCTGGCAGAAATCATTCACGGAAAGCAGGGATAAAGCGATGGAGATTCAGATTATAAAAACCAGCAGAAAAACTGTCGGTCTGGAGGTAAAAAGAGACGGCAGCGTGATCGTGCGGGCGCCTCTTCGCATGCCTCAGAGGGAGATACAGGAGTTTATCGACAGCCACAGAAGCTGGATCGAGCATAAATGCAGACTGATGGAAAAACGACGCGAACAGTCCGTCTCCACAGGAGCACCGCCGGTGGATGAGATCAGCGGGAGGGAATGGGAAAAAATTCGGGCGGCCTTTGCAGACAGAGTGCATTATTATTGTGAAAAGATGGATGTACAGGTAGGAAAGATTACCATAAGAAATCAGAAAACCCGTTGGGGAAGCTGCAGTGCCAAGGGCAATGTAAATTTTAATTACCAATTATATTATATGCCTCCGGAGCTCATGGACTACGTGATCGTGCATGAGTTAGCTCACAGGAGGCATATGGATCATTCTGTATTATTCTGGGAAGAGGTCAAACGGTACTGTCCGGATTATAAGGTATACCGAAATCAGTTAAAAAAGTACGAAACGGTTTAAAATACTAGAAGTCCGATGTATTGTATAAATAGTAAATAAGAATGGGCTTTGTAAAGGATGAAAATTACAAAATAAATTCGTAAGGAATTCTTAAAAAACACATGGAATGTTCCGTGATATAATAACGCTATACTAAATATATGGAATGATTATTCTATATGAAGGGGAGGGTAAATATGCGTTATATATTACGGAACATTCGTCTTTTTATGACAAATCAGCGGGGGATATATCTTTTATCTATTGCCGCTGTGATGTCGTCTGTTTTTTTACTTCATTTTTCCTACTCATTATATCAGTCCTTTATGAAGGAAAAGGATGCCCAGAGTGTGGAGGCGGATTGGCTGGGCGTAGAGCTTCAGGATCTGTATACACAGCAGGGTGATCCTGATGATGATAGTGATTACCAGATCATTCCACGGAAGGGGGTAAAATATGTCACTATCAAAGATCTCAAACGACTGCTGAAAAATCTGTCCGAAGAATTTCAAAAGGAGGTACAGAGTGTTGGAACAGAGGTGGTTGTGGATAATGTTCCGTATATGTGTTGGTTTGATGTGGAGAACGGAGAGATCGTGATGTCAAAGTTTTATCGGGACAATATCACAATGCATTCTTTGCCCGAAGGAAGATTTTTTACAGAGGAGGAGTACAAAGAGGGACTGCCGGTTGCTCTGGATGAGGCAATTATGTCTAAGAGTCAGAAAACACCATATATCGACAGCATCCGGTCAAAGGGTGGTAAATACCTGACCATTGCGGGAAAAAAGTACCGGATCATAGGAAAACATTTTTGTGATGATCAGCCCATTGTCCCGATCACATCCCTGCCGGAAGACTATCCTCTGTAT
>JBNMJP010000343.1:0-2117 GCA_050873905.1 Jutongia sp.
AGATATACATAAAGAGAACGCCGATTATTTCCGACGTTCCTTCGTTCAATATATCCTTTCTTCTCCATTCCGTTTAATAAAACAGTCAGTGACGCCGGTTCGATATGACAGAAAGTTGCAATCTCTTTCTGGATCGTTCCATCATGGTTCAGCAGAAAATCAAGGACTTTCGGCTGTCCCGGCGTCAATCCGGTACCCTTCACGCGGGATACCAGCGCTTTTTGGATCATCAGATGATCCGACATCAAAAGATAATGAAGTGTCTCCTGCATAAATAGACTCCTTTAGTTAGTTTTCTAATTGTTTGAATTCTAACAAAGTGTATACGATTTTTCAATGTTTGTCAAATCAAAGGATGCAGACCTTGTTTTTCTGGCGTCACTGCCTTTTTCACATTATTCCGTATGTCGGAGGAGAAATCCCGGCAGATTACATCTCCAGACAACTCCATATGCCGCCGTGACAAGTCCGGTCAGCACACCTCCGAAAAGCAGTGCCACCCACCATGCCATATCCACATAATAATTTAATGACGGAATCGAGGACATGATCTGCACTACGATCCAGCATATCATTACAACCGGCAGACACACAAAACCTGTATTCCGCAGGGCATACAGCATTTTCATTCTCCACAACACGCTTCGTCTGATCCCCACGAACCGGCTGACGATCATCTCTTTTCTCTGGGACAGGATCTGAAACCAGATCAGCACAAGAATCACAACAACCCCAACTGCAACAAAAGCAATCAGATATTCATAATCCATCTGGAGCATGGAATGCTTTTCTTCCAGTGCTTTCTGAAACTGTTCCTGTGTCGTCTGCTGCATCACAACCGGAAAATTATCTTTCCCCCGTTCCATATCCTTCCGGATCTGGGCGATCATCTTCTGCGGCGATTCCGCATAGGCATAACATTTGTGATCCTGAATCGCTTTTTCCCTGGAAATGGCATAACAAAATCCCTCCGGAATAATGTAATCATAGCCCTCCTCGGAAAAAGTTCCTGCGATGTAACATTCCCAACCCGTGAGATCCTTCAGGGTCTTTAAAATCGTTTCCTTCTTTTCTTTATCACTGGCGCCCTCCGTCTGTGCCAGGATTCTTTCCGAAACGAGCACCTCATTATCATTCAGATACAGATCTTTATATTTCTTTGGATACAACGCGCTGATTTCTTCGGCTGTTATCAAAGAGGGAAGCTCATATGCCATACTTAGCCGCAGGGTATCACTGCCATAAACGGACGGCTCATCTCTGCTGCCGATCCCAACGATCGTTACGGGATTTCCTGTAACGAAGGACACCTTCTGCCCCAGAAACTGTTTGTCATCCAGAAATAATTCCCGCAGAATATTATTATCCTGTCTTGCACGTTTTAAAAGCCACCGGTCCACCACGATCTCATTGCGGTTCTTTGGCATCCTTCCGTATTGTATATCCGCCGTCGAGATCTCCTTAACGGAAATCATGGAAAAATCCTGCACCTTGCACAGATGACCGGATAGTTGCAGATAACCGTCATACTGCAAATTCATGGTATCATTGAGCGCCGGCGCAATATCGCTGTATCCCTCTGCGATCATATACTGATCGTAAAAAATCTCAATCCCCGACCGTGTAAAACCCTGAGAAAAATCAAGGGTCACCAAATGACTGTCTGTTGTCTGCAGGGCAAGCTTATTCAGAGAATCTCTGGAGCGGTAGTCAGTAAATATCAGGAATGTGATCACCGTAAACAATAAAAGCGTCAGCCACATAAAAAGCCATCTGCCATGCCTCTCCGAAAGCCGGTTCGAAACCTTTAAGAGCTCCGGCAGCCGGTAATGCTGCCTGAAAGACTGTGAAATACTCTCCAGTCCGAGTTCCTGTCCGTCCAGTGTGTCCATATACTCCGGCCGCGGACCATCGACCACCTTACAATCGCTGTCCTTTAACAGAATGATCTCTTCCTCACCGGTCCCTTTGACAAAAAACTTGTGATTACGGTGAATGATCTGAATGGTGTTTTCCTGTGCGGTATTTTCCTGCTCTGTCTCCTCCCGCACTGCCTCTTTCTGCTCATAAAACTGAACCTGCAAACGCTCCAGCTTCTGCTGCGTCCGGTGATATTC